>JAADIY010000021.1 GCA_013151045.1 Gammaproteobacteria bacterium | reverse complement strand
GTTGGCTTATCCTTGGGTTTATTCTTCATCTTCACCGCATAGCGGTCGGTAAATTCGGCGCCGTTATCGGTCAAAATCGTGTGCACAGGGTATTGAAATTCGTTGAGGAAGTTTTTTAAGCACACGGCAATCGTTGCGGCGTCTCGGCGCAGGACAATCTCCACATAGACAAATCGTGTCGTACGTTCGATAGCAACAAACACATAGGCCGTCTGAGCACGAAGACGCGTCAAGTGTTTCAGGTCAATGTGAACAAATCCGAAGGGTGTGTGCTCAAATTGACCGGCGACCTCAGCATTTTTTAGCGTTATTCGTCGCGATAACCCATAGCGCTTTAAACACCGATAGATCGCACTACGAGACAAGGCTGGATTGACACAGCGTTGCATGACTTCCACTAGATCATCCAGGCTTAACCCAATGTCGCGGCGCAGTTGACAAATTAATGTCTCCTCTTCCAGCGATGTGCTTTGACCTAATCGGTGTCGGCAGTGAGATCGATCATGCACCTGATGTCGAACCTTCCAACGTCGTACCGTCACATGAGAAACACCCAGCTCATTCGCCAACGCTTCAACAGATGCCGTGCTTTGCTGGATATAAGCACGCACTTTAGGCGTCGTCGTTGCATTAGCATGGAGATTAACCTGCATAAAAACCTCGTTTAGCTAAATAGTTTAAGCCCAACTGTACTCCCATTGTCTCTATACAATCACCCGAAATATGACACTTACGCAGGCATGCCAACTTCACCGGTTTTTGTTCCCGACAAAACCGGTATTCCCTACTTCCCTGTAGGTCAGAGATTCTCAATCGTTTTAATCTGCGCCTTCAAGCTCTCCAAAGTAGAAAACAATTCCGCTAAACGTTCACGTTCTTTTTCAACCACTGCGGCAGGCGCCTTACTCGTAAAGCCAGGATTAGAAAGTTTCTTATCTAAAGCTTGATGTGCTTTATCGGTTTTTTCAATTTCTTTATTAAGACGTTTGAGTTCGGCGTCTTTATCGATTAAGCCTGCCATTGGTATCAATACTTTCATTTGGCCGACTAATGAGGTTGCTGATTCCGGTGCTTTATCACCAGCGTTAAGCCAAGTAATGCTTTCTAATTTGGCGAGGCTGAGCAAGAAGGATTCGTGTTGTTTGAGGTGTTGTTGATCTTGTTCGCTACCGTCTTGCAGCAAGATGCTAAGACGTTTGCCTGGTGAGATATTGTAGCCACTGCGAATTTTACGCACGCCTAAGACCAGTGTTTTAATCCAATCAATTTGGCTCACCGCTTGGCTGTCATTGGCTAAATCATCCGCTTGCGGATAGCGTTGTAGCATGACTGTTTCACCTTCGATATCGAGTAAAGGTGCAACGCGCTGCCACAATTCTTCGGTAATGAATGGCGTGATGGGGTGCAATAGACGTAGTATGTTTTCTAATACGGATAATAATGTATAGCGAGTATGTGCTTTGCTTGCTTCGTCTATGTCATCATCGTTGAGCAATGGTTTGGTAAGCTCTAAATACCAATCACAGTATTCATCCCACACCATTGAATAGATACCCTGGGCAGCATGGTCAAAGCGGTACTTAGAAATTTGATCGGTTGTTTGTTCTACACATTGACGTAAACGGCTTTGCATCCAACGGTCGGCGACTGAGGCTTTGTTATCATCTCTGGCGATGGTTTGGTCTTCGCAATTCATCATGACATAGCGTGTGGCATTCCATAATTTATTGCAAAAGTTGCGGTATCCTTCTATGCGGCCCATGTCGAATTTGATATCGCGGCCGGTTGAGGCGAGGCTAGCAAAGGTAAAGCGTAAGGCGTCGGTACCAAAGGCGGGAATGCCTTCGGCGAAATCTTTGCGTGTCAATTTTTCGATTTTCGGTGCCATTTCAGGCTGCATTAGACTTTTGGTGCGCTTACTGACAAGTTGCTCTAGTCCAATACCGTCAATCAGGTCGATAGGGTCTAATACATTGCCTTTTGATTTTGACATTTTCTGGCCGTGGTTATCGCGTACCAGGCCATGGATATAAATTTCTTTAAAGGGCACTTCACCGGTGAATTTAAGCCCCATCATTATCATGCGGGCTACCCAGAAAAAGATAATGTCAAAACCGGTAACTAATACATTGCCTGGGTAAAAGGTTTTGAGGTCATCAGTTTGTTCTGGCCAGCCTTGGGTTGAGAAGGGCCATAGGGCGGATGAAAACCAGGTGTCGAGTACATCGTCATCTTGTTTTAGTTTGATATCGCTGCCGAGTTGGTGTGTTTTGCGTACTTCTTGTTCTGAGCGACCAACGTAAACTTTACCATCGATGTCATACCAGGCGGGGATGCGATGTCCCCACCATATTTGACGCGAGATACACCAGTCTTGGATGTTACGCATCCACTCAAAGTAGGTGTTTTTCCAATTGTCTGGAACAAAGCGGATATCACCATTTTCAACAGCGGCAATAGCGGGTTCTGCTAACGGACCGACTTTTACGTACCATTGATCGGTGAGATAGGGTTCGATAACGCTGCCTGATCGATCGCCGCGTGGCACCATGAGTTTGTGGGGTTTGGTTTCTTCTAGCAGGCCTTGTTCTTCTAGCAGTGCCAGCACGGCTTTACGTGCTTGATAACGTTCTACACCGTGCAATGATTCGGGTATGTCTTGTAGCAGTTCTGCGTTCGTGTTTTTATCGTCAGCTGACAAGATGTGTGCGTTGTCGTTAAAGATGTTAATTAAACCACCATTGATCAGTGCACTGATGAGTGGATTGTCTTTATGTCGTTGCCAGACTTCATAGTCATTAAAATCGTGTGCGGGTGTGATTTTGACGCAGCCACTACCAAACTCTGGGTCGACGTAGTCATCGGTAACAATGGGAATCAGTCTGTTGGTGATAGGTAGTTGGATATTTTTGCCAACAATACCCTTATAGCGCTCATCATCGGGGTGGACTGCGACTGCAGCATCACCCAACATGGTTTCTGGCCGTGTGGTGGCAACAATTAAAACTTGGTCGCTGTCGGCTATTGGGTAGCGTATATGCCAGAGATGACCGTTTTCTTCTTCTGACAAAACTTCTAGATCAGAGACGGCAGTGTGTAAAACAGGATCCCAATTAACGAGTCGTTTGCCGCGGTAGATTAAGTCTTCTTCAAACAGTCGAACAAAGACTTCTTTGACCGCGTCAGACATGCCGTCGTCCATCGTGAAGCGTTCACGTGACCAATCCAATGATGACCCCATGCGTCGCAGTTGCTGAGTAATGGCGCCACCAGATTGTTTTTTCCATTGCCATACTTTATCGATGAAGGCGTCGCGCCCTAGGTCATGACGACTTTTACCGTCTTGAGCTAACTGCCTTTCTACTACCATTTGTGTAGCGATACCGGCGTGATCGCTGCCTGCTTGCCATAAGGTATTGTGGCCTTGCATGCGATGATAACGAATTAAGATATCCATTAAGGTATCTTGAAAGGCATGGCCCATGTGCAAGGTGCCGGTAACATTGGGTGGCGGTATCATAATGCTATAGGCGCTGCCTTCACCCGATGGTTTGAAATAGCCTTTTTCTTCCCAGGTGTTATACCAATGAGATTCTAGATTTTCGGGCTGGTAAGTTTTATCCATAGTATTTTGTCTGCTGTATGTGTGTTCGCTGATTTGTTGTCAGCGATTTATAAAGAAATCTGATGAGTATCTGGGGTAAGACCTTGTTCGCGATAAAAGCGGAAATGCTCACGGCTGGTTTGACGTAAGGCATCGGCGTCGGCAACGACTTCAGCAACGCGGTCAAACTTTTTGTAAAACTCCGGAATATCCTGGCTTAAATTGATGAGCATGCCGTAGCCATCTGGTGCATGATCGTTATAGCCGATGACCACCGGTGATTCGGGTGTTGCTTCATCAGCTTCACCGTTTATACATTCGTGTGGCACGAAGCTATTTTGACTAAACGTCCAAAGTAGTTCATCAAGCTGCTGGGCATCGACACTATTATCTACATGAATATAGATACGGTGCTTTAATTTATACGCTTTTTCTGTCAGGCGGCAAGTATAGCGTGTGTGACCACTTTCTCCGCCGCCGGAGAGAATATAAAAATCGACTTTCATGTTGTTTTTAGTTTTGCGCGCAGCGATCAATCAAATATTGTGTAAGCAATGGCACTGGGCGACCAGTTGCACTTTTATTAGCACCGCTAACCCAAGCTGTGCCGGCAATATCTAAATGTGCCCAACGCATTTTTTTGGTAAAGCGTGCTAAGAAGCAGCCAGCAGTAATGGTGCCGGCTGTACGGCCACCGATATTTTGCATGTCAGCAAACGGGCTATTAATTTGCTCGTCATATTCTGGGCTCATAGGGAGTTCCCATATTTTATCGTCGCTGGTTTTGCTGGCATACATTAATTCATTCGTCAGACTTGAGTTGTTGCTGATAACCGCTGACATATGATGGCCGAGTGCAACTAAACAAGCACCAGTCAATGTTGCGATGTCGATGATGGATGCCGGTTCAAATCTTTCGGCATAAGTTAAGGCGTCACAAAGAATTAAACGGCCTTCGGCATCAGTGTTAAGAACTTCAATGGTTTGTCCTGACATGCTGGTGACGATATCACCTGGTTTGGTCGCGGTACTGCTAGGCATATTTTCTACCGCAGGAACAATGCCGATAAGATTGATGGGTAGTTTCATATCAGCGACGGCACTGACGGTGCCAAAGACACTGGCTGCGCCGCACATATCGTATTTCATTTCGTCCATTGCCGCAGCAGGTTTAATGGATATGCCGCCGGTATCAAACGTGACGCCTTTACCGACGAGTACGTGTGGTTTTTCTTTTTTGGCGCCATTGTATTTAAAGACGATTAGTTTTGCGTCTTCTTTAGTGCCACGTGTCACGGAGAGCAATGAACCCATGCCGAGTTTTTCCATTTTGCTTTCATTAAGTACTTCTACGCTAAGGTTGCGATGACGCTTGGCTAAGGTCAGCGCTTCTTGTTCGAGATAGCTTGGTGTGCAAACGTTGGCCGGATGATTGCCTAAGTTTCTAGTGAGCTCCATACCGTTTGCAATGGCAATGCCGTCGCTCACTGCTTTTTCACCTTCGGCAAGGTCGCGTCTGCTCGGCACTGTGACAACGATTTTTTTCAGTGGGCGTTTCGGTTTGCTGTTGCTGGTTTTATATTCAGTAAAGCGATAATTAACGACACGCGCGGTTTCGATAGTTTGGCGAATTTTCCAATAGCTGTCGCGACCTTTTATGTTGAGTTCGGATAGATAGGAAACCGCTTCTGTGGCACCACTATTTTGTAATGCTTTGACCGCAGCAGTAATAATTTTGCGGTACTGGCGTTCATCGAGATCGCGCTCTTTACCGCAGCCAACCAGTAGTATGCGATCGCATAGCGTGCCTTCGACACTATGCAAAATAAGTGTTTGGCCTATTTCACCTTCAAGATCACCTCGTCGTAATATGTTGGAGATGTATCCGCCACTGGCTTCGTCGAGTAATTCTGCGGCCGCAGATAAACGCCGTGTTTTACTGATGCCAACGATTACGCAGGCGCTACGTTGTTTTTCTGGATGACCACTTTTTACTATAAAATCCATAATTTCTTGCCTCTGAGCAATTTGTTACGACGAAAACGGGGCTTGCGTACGCACATTAATTTTTTAGCTAAGCCTATTACTTCCTTTTTAATCAATGGCCTAGCGACTTTTTTGCTAAAACATGTGAGAATGGCGTGTATAGCTTAATTATTGGCTTTTTCTACAAAAATGACAATACATCACTTTATTAATCGTTATGACGCTTGATCGTTACCTACGCAAAGAGGTGTTGGCAAATTTATTTGGCGTTTTGACGGTTTTATTGCTGATATTTCTTGGCAACCGTTTTGTCCGCTTTCTTGGTGATGCGCTTGACGGTGATCTACCGCAAGACACAATCCTTACCGTCTTAATGTTAAAACTTGTCAGCGCGCTGGTGGTTATTGTGCCGTTGGCATTGTATTTAGCAGTGTTATTGGGTTTTGGTCGGCTTTATCGCGATAATGAAATGACGGCGATGTTGGCATCGGGTGTCAGCCCATTTCGCATGGCGAAAGGTTTGCTGTGGTTGGTGGTGCCTATTGCTTTGGTGATTGGTTTATTGTCTTTACAGTTGTCACCTTGGGCTGAAGAACAGGTCGAGCGTATTCAAGATGAAGTACAAGCCCGCACTGAATTGCATGGACTCAGTGCGGGTCGTTTTATTGAAGATAAGGCCGGTAATGGTGTGCTCTATGTTGATCGCATAGATGCTGATGCAGCAACATTACATAATGTTTTTGCGCAATGGCGTAAAGAAGGTCGTCTTGCGACGGTGAGTGCAAAGCGTGGTTATATCGAAGAAAATGAAACCTATGATGCGCGCTACTTAGTACTTGAAGAAGGTTATCGTTACGAAGGCGAACCTGGAGCGATTGATTTTCGTATGATTCAATTTCAGCGCCATTCGATATATCTTGAGCAGAGGCCGATCAAAGCTAGCCAACGTCGCGATAAGGCGTTATCAACTATAGATTTGTTGAGTTTAGATTCTCCATCGGCGAGTGCCGAGTTTCAACGTCGTTTGTCTATGCCCATTGCTACTGTATTGCTGGCGCTGCTTGCTTTACCTCTTAGTAAGGTGTCGCCGCGGCAAGGTCGCTATTCTCGCTTGTTATTAGCTATTTTAGTCTATGCTGTTTACAGCAATATGCTGACGGTGGCCCAATCTTGGTTGGGGCGTGAGCTTATTCCGCTATCGATAGGTTTGTGGTGGGTGCATTTAATGGTAATTGCGTTGATTGCATTGTTATTTGCACGTATGAGCGGCGTGCGGCTTTGGCCCGCCAAGCAAGCTAAGGTGGTGACATGACGTTAATTGATCGCTACATAGCACGGAGCATTGCCTGGAGCTGTTTCTTCGTTACTTTGATACTGCTAACGTTATTTGTTTTTATCGACTTTATTGGCGAGCTTAGTGATGCTGGTGAAGGGAATTATGGCGTTGGGCAAGCACTGATCTATGTTTTTTTGACGCTTCCTGAATTGTTGTATCAGTTGTTCCCGGTTTTGGCCTTATTGGGTACCTTAGTAGGGTTAGCATTATTGGCAAACCATGGAGAGCTCGTTGCGATTAGAGCAGCAGGCGTTTCCTTATGGCGTATTTTGGGGTCGGTCAGCATTATTGGTTTTGTTCTCGTTGTATTGTCATTTATTGTCGGTGAATGGTTGGCGCCTAAATCCGGTGTATTTGCTGAGCAATATAAATCTCGTTTACAAACGGGAGAGACGCATTTTACAAATGCCGATGGTGGCACATGGCTACGCGATAAAAACCATTTTATTTATGTTGAAGGTTTGGCTGAAGACGGTAAGCCGGGTGGCCTGCGGGTGTGGACAGTTGACAATGAAAGTTTAGAGATTACGCAGGCATTGCACGCGCAGACAGCGATACCCTTAGAGCGTGGATGGCAACTAAGTAATGTTGAGCGAATATCTTTGTCAATGTCTGGGATCGGTAGTGACAGGGTTCGGATTATGCCGTGGGACGATTTACCTAAACAGTCTTTGTTGGCTGCGGCATCGACGAAACCAGATGAGTTGTCGGTGGTTGAGTTATTCCGCTACGTTAGCTACTTGAAGAGTAATGGCATAAAAGCTTTGTCGTATGAGCAAAGCTTATATTCAAAAATGGTTGCACCGTTGACGGTTGCGGTAATGGTGTTGCTAGCATTCCCGTTTGTTTTTGGTTCGCTACGTAGTTCAGGTATCGGTCACTATGTTTTTATTGGTGCTTGTATTGGTATTGGTTTTCATTTGTTTAATGAGCTTTTGCGTTTTAGCGGCTTGGTTTATGGGCTGCCACCATTATTTAGTGCATTGGCACCAACGGTCTTATTTTTAATCATTGCTTTGGTTTCTCTGCGCCGTATTTTTTAATTATTAGCCTCTGCTCCATTGGGCTAATAACCCTAGTCAGCTTCAGGTCTTGATTCATCTGCCGAAATAACATTTGAGTATTATTGTAGCACCGAGATTTTTAAGTAAATGATTTCATACGAAGAAGTAGCTGGATTCCCTGTTTTTGAGGATTTTACGGTTGAACAAATTAATCAAGTATTGACGTGCACAAGCGAAACACACTATGAGAAGGGTTCGGTATTAATTCGCGAGTCTGGTGCTAGTACAGATGTTTATGTGGTCATTGACGGTCGTGTTGATGTGGAAATTCAGTCTTATGCGCGTTCGCCATTGAACCGAGGCAACAAACGACTGGCTTTGTTGCGAATAGGTGATATTGTTGGTGAAATGTCATATATCGAGCAGCGCCGTCGTGCAGCAAAAGTGTCAGCGTTTGATGATGTGCGGGTATTATGCATACCTAAAGTTGAGCTTGATGCATTGTTTGCACAAGAGCCTAAGTTAGGGTTTTTGTTTATGCGTAATATAGCGCGTATTATTTCCCAGCGTTTAACAGAACTGAATTTCCTCTGGCGCGATGACGTTTAGTCAGCTACGTTTACTTTCCTAATCTCTCATCAGAAAACCCTCTAGGTATTTAATACGCGGTTAAAGCAGCGTAGTGTCTAACTTTGCGGTAGTATGGGTTTGTCTTAGCACTGCTTGCGGGTTTGTTTATGTATTGGCTTTTTGGTGTAGTGATTGGCGCGGCAGTCTTACTGCTTTTAGTGCTAACAGCAGTAAATTTTAAGCGTTATGCTTGGCTGATTGCGGCTATATTTGTTTTGCTGGTTGTGCTAATTAGTGTGCTTTATTTGCGCGATACTAGCGATTCTATTGGTCGAGATGCTTTTAACGAAGCAGATCTTGTGTTGAGTAATGCACAGCTTAGCCCATCGCATGGTAGTTATTATCAATTTATTTTGAGCGTTGAAAATTTATCGATGAAGAGACAGCTTGCTGCGATAGATGTGTTAGTAGAGCTGCTTGAGTGCACTGATGATGTTTCACCTTGTGAGGTGACAGAGACTAGCGAAGAACGAATAAATTTGCGTCTTCTCGCTGGTAAATCAAAGCGTGTCGAAGCCTATGTCGTATTCTCTAATATCGCTATTGAGCGTGCCGATAATGAATGGAAATACACCCTGATTCGTGCCCTCGGCCGCTAATCTGTACTGCGTGAGCCAGGCCTATTTTCGGCGTTCTGGCCGCTTTTGGCGGCAATTTTATTATTTATAGTCGCCAGCTATTCCAACAAACTCTCCTATTTGCTTAAAGTTGTTACGCTAATCGCCGTTAAAGGTGATGGGAGCTTTGGTCCCAATCATCATTAACGAACCCGACAGGAGAGGATGATGTCAAAGTTAATGAAGTCAATTGATGAGCGTACTCGTCTAGCTGGTGCTAACCGTCTAGAAATATTGCTTTTCAGTTTGGGTAAAGATAAAAATACGAACCGTTCAGAAGTGTACGGTATTAACGTATTTAAGGTGCGCGAGGTTATGCGTGTGCCAGATATTACACATGCGCCAGACGTGCCTGATGCGGTAGAAGGTATGGTGAGTTTACGTGGCAGCATGATTCCTGTCATCAACTTAGCAAAATTTTGCGCAATCGAACCTGAGACACCGCCAGAAATTTTAATTATTACTGAGTACAACAAGTTCACTCAAGCAGTGCTAGTGCATTCAGTAGAAAGCATTTTGCGCCTAGAATGGACTCAGGTCAAAGTGCCGCCGCCAATGATGGCAAATCGTATGGGTGGTTTGATTACTGCGGTAACTGAACTTTCTGACGAACGTATCGTAATGATTCTTGATGTTGAAAAAGTGTTGGCAGATACCGGTGACTTTGGTAACGACCCGTCAATTTATGATGGTATCGAACCCTTAGAGACAGACGCGACAATTATGTTTGCAGACGACTCTGTCGTTGCACGCAAACAAATTGAAACCTGTATGGACAAAATTGGTATTAAACATATCAGTTCGAAAAATGGTAAAGAAGCTTGGATTCAACTCGATGAGTTGGCTAAGCGTGCCAAACGTAATGACAAGAAAGTGACAGACTATATTGCAGCGGTATTAACTGACGTAGAAATGCCAGAGATGGACGGTTATGTCTTGACTAAGAAAATCAAGAACGATCCGCGTTTTGAAGGTTTGCCTGTTATCATGCATTCTTCATTGTCAGCCGATGCCAATAAGTCGATTGGTCATGCTGTTGGTGCTGATCACTATGTGCCTAAGTTTGACCCTACTGAGCTGGTGACTGTATTTCGACCTATTATTGAAAAATGGGAAGAGGAACAGGCTGCTCAATCTGATGTAGATAGCTCGGCTGCATAGATTATATTGTCATAGCTGCCAAATAAATTTATTTGGCAGCTATGGTTTATATGTATTATGTAATTGAATAGTTATCAATTCAATGATAATGGATGTGTTACTTGTCTAATAGTAGATAAAGATAAATCTACCAATACTATGTCACTAAGCGCAGAAAATAGGGATCAATTAGCGCTGAATACTTCAAGTGTAGGTGCGGATGCGGGATTATCCGATATCCGCACTAGCCAGCCAGACCCTTATGCAAGCCACCTTGCTAATGAATCAGGCGGTGTTGTTTCAACTGAAGATATTTATGATAATCGCGGTCAATTGCTCATTCGCCGTCACGCAGAGATTGATCTGCGGCGCGCACAACTATTATTGCAGCATCGGCTGATAAAACCTCTAGAAGAGCAAGTTCAGGTAAAAGACTCGTTAACTAATGCCAGCTTTTTTGTTGAGTACTCCCGCTTTTTAGAATCGCATCGTGATATTTTTGCAGCGCAAAGACATTTGCGCTTTGCGCGTCAGTTAGAACAACTAATACAGGGTATGAATTTGCCGTCTGTTTTAGCGCAAAAGATGACGGTAATGAAACTGCGTTTGCCAGAGCAGTTTCAAAAAGCACTATTTAGCTCATGGTTAGCCGCGTTGATAGCGCGTGAGATGGACTTGGGTAAGGAGGGCATCTATGCTGCCTTTATCGCAGGTTTAACGCATGATATTGGTTTTTTGCATATTTCACCTGAAATTCTCAATAAAAAAGGCGAAGCAAGCGTTAATGATTGGCGTGCGATTCAAAGCCATGTAGTGATTGGGCAAATGGTATTAAAGGGTTATCCGGAATTGCCTGATACTGTGGCAAGAGCGGTGTTGGAGCATCATGAGCGTTGTGACGGCACAGGTTATCCAACGGCAAAAGACGAATCGAGTTTGTCTGTAATCGGACAAATCATTGCGATGTCTGATGCGCTGCAAGCCTTACGTATGGGTGTGTTTGCTAAGACGGGTCGTAACTTGCGCGATGCTTTGCCATTTTTGCGGCTTAATTCAAATACACATTTTTATGATATCTACCGAGTTTCGGTAGATATTCTTCGAAAATCAGGACTTGAGCCGACACCAGTGGCGCATCCACAAGGCAATTCTCAGTATGTTCCGCTGATTGTTAAGCGTATCGATTACCTTAAGCAGGCTGTAGGTTCAATAAAGAGCATCGCTAAAACGCTTAGTGGTATAGAAAGCGGGCCTAAAGGCAAAGTTGCAGCACGGACATTCGATCATGTGCTTAACGGAATTACCACATCGGGTATGGCTCGTGATGAATTGTTGGGCTGGGTCGAACTCATTGATGACAGTATTGATGACTCTATTTTGCTTGAGATCAACGAGATTGAATTAATGCAGAATGAGTTGATATGGCAAATCACCAGCGCACAACGCACATTTAATGCCTTTCTCGAGCGTGAATGTAATGTTGATAGTCAATTGCAGGCGACATTGCGAATGCATAATGAGCAACTTCGCGATTCACTTGAGAAATTGCGCCAACGTTAGTTATTTCTCACTCTTGCTAGCACTTTAGCAAGCACTTTTTAGCTGTTTTTCTTTATTCTCTAAATTGCATGTTGTCGCAAAATGGGCGATGATAAGCGTCATATTACGGTAGCGTGATAACGGTGGCTGTACAGCAGGTCGCTGAGCTAAGACTACTTAATCGATGAATTAACTAAGGAGAATCTCAAATGAGAGCCACTAGCGTAGCGATTGCTATAGCCGCACTATTTCTGGGCGCATGCGGGAATAACGATATTGAAGTGAATAAGTCACGTCCAATTAGTACGTCCCCTTCTACGCCTTCGACAGTATTGGAAGCGATGAGTGGTAAAGAAGAGGGCGATCAAGCGACAGATACCGCGATGGGTGCTGCCAAAGAGGCGATGGAAGAAACGACTGATACCGCTTCAGAAATGACCAAAGACACTATGGACAAAGGCGAAGAAATGGCGGCTGATGCTGGTGACGGTGCTGACATGATGGATAAAGCTAAAGAGATGGCTGAAGACAGTGAAGTCATGGATAAAGCAGAAGCAATGGTTGATGACGCCGGTGGCGCTGAAGTTATGGATAAAGCCAAAGAAATGATGGCAGATGCTGACATGATGGATAAGGCCAAAGAAATGGCTGGCGACAGTGATGTTATGGATAGTGCGAAAGCAATGGTTGATTCAGACGGAATGAAAGAAGCCATGAATGATGCACATTCTATGTTTGGAGTCGGTGGCGCTGAAGAGGCCGTTGAAGAAGTGGCTGAGGCAGCACCTGTAGCGATGGCGTCAGTGAGCATGGATGACGGTAAAGCATTAGCGAACAAGAGCGGCTGTTTTGCTTGTCATGCCATTGACAGAAAAGTGCTGGGTCCAGCATGGAAAGACGTTGCAGCAAAATATGCGAGTGATAAAGCTGCGGGTAAAACGCATCTTTTGAACAAAGTGGCTAAAGGCGGTAAGGGTGTTTGGGCAGATGCCGGTATTAATGCGGCAATGCCTCCTTATTCACCACGTGTGAGCGATGAGAATATCGAAGTCTTGGTAGATTTTATTCTTGGCCTATAGTTTTTAAAGCAGCTCACTAGAGCCGGGCAGGATTATCCTGCCCGGCTTTTTTATTGCGTGCTTATTTTTTGTGGTATGGATTAGAACGAATAGTGGGTACCTTGGCACACGATAAACCAGCAGAGCTTGACAAATTAAACAATGTTTAATAAGTTAACGATTAACTAAACAGCATTTAATTAATCGTTAATTTAAGGTCTGTACAGGCTTTAGCCCGGTTAGCAGCAGGTGTTATGGCAAGACGTAACGATCATAGTCGCGAACAACTTAAAGACTTGGCGATAGAGTCAGTGTTTAATATTGTCGATAGTGATGAGTGCGCAACCGTAACAGCACGAGCAGTGACGCAGGGCATGGGTTACACCGTGGGTACTCTCTACCTTGTATTTAGCAGCATTGATGATCTGCTATTACAGGTCAATGCCGAATTATTAAAACGACTCCATTCAGACATGCAGTTTGCGGTCAAAAACGAAGTTGATCCACAGGCGACACTCTTTGCCATGGCGAAATGCTATTTTTTGTTGGCGGAACACTACCCAGGTCGGTGGAAATTATTGTCGCGCCATCGAGAGAAGTTAGGTGATGAAGAAACCGATAATATTGTCGAATCAATTTTTACCTTGGTTGAAACAGAACTAGCGAGACTGGCGCCGATCCGAAACAACAAAGAGATTGCTATTGCCGCACGGGCTTTGTGGAGCGCGATACATGGCATTTGTGTGGTTAATGCTAGCAGTCATCTGCGTCACAGAGTGCATTACGATGCGCGCTCACTAGTGCGAACACTCATTCATACTTATTTATCAGGGTTTATGTCCGATAATATTGCACCACCAACGTAGTAGCGTAAGGGAGACGGAAATGCATTGGCTAAAAGTATCACTGCAATGGTTATTGCGATTACTTTATAGAGTAGAGCTAAAAGGCATAAAAAACTACGAGGTGGCGGGCGACCGCGTATTGATTGTCGCGAATCATGTTTCTCTGTTAGATGGCCTCTTACTGGCGGTGTTTATGCCAGACCGTGTCAGTTTTGCTATCGATACGCAGTGGGCCAAGAAATTTAGCCTCATACTAAAATTAGCCAACGTCTTCCCCATGGATGGTGATGCCCCACTGTCGATGAAAGCGCTAATACGTAATCTCCAAGAAGATAATAAAGTGGTTATCTTTCCAGAAGGGCGCATTACCGTAACAGGTGCCTTAATGAAAGTTTACCCTGGCCCTGGAATGGTCGCAGAACGCTCAGGTGCCACGATATTGCCAGTTCGTATAGATGGCGCGCAGTACTCAAAACTATCTTATTTAAAAAATAGATACAAACTGCGTTGGTTTCCCAAAATAACATTAACTATTTGCCCACCCCAAACAATTAATGCGCCAGATGATTTAAGCGGCGCTAAAAAACGTGAATACGGAGCGAATGCACTCTATCGCATCATGACCGATATGATGTTCGAAACGTCGAATTACAATAATACTCTACTCCATGCTGTTATTAACGCAGCAAATATCAATGGTTGGAACCGCGTCATGGTCGAAGATATGAAGCGAGTCCCATTGACCTATCGATCACTACTCATGCGCAGTTTTATCTTAGGTAAAGTGCTAAGCGAGATCACATCACAGAACGAAAATGTGGGTGTATTATTGCCTAATGCTAACGCCAATATAGTAACCGTGCTGGCTTTGCACACCTATGGACGCATACCTGCAATGCTTAATTTTAGTGTCGGGGCAAGTGGAATGATATCAGCTTGTGAAACCGCAGCACTAAAAAATGTCATTACATCGCGTCAGTTTATCGAAGCAGCTAGCCTAGAAAGCGTAGTAGAAGAGCTTAGTAAGCACGTCACTATTCACTATCTAGAAGATCAAGCAAACAACATTGGTTTAATCGACAAATTACGTGGGCTATGGCAGTCGCGTCGACCTAAGGCGACAATAGAAGCGCTTTGTCCTGATGTGTCAGCTAATGATCCCGCTGTTGTTTTGTTTACGTCGGGCTCCGAAGGTACGCCGAAAGGTGTCGTGCTGTCGCACAGTAATATTGTTGCTAATGCTGCACAAATTGCCGCACGTATTGATTTTGGCCCAGGCGATGTTGTGCTCAATGTGTTACCAATGTTTCATTCGTTTGGTCTTACCGGTGGTACATTCTTGCCATTGTTATCAGGTATGAAAACCTTTCTCTATCCTTCGCCCTTACATTACAAAATCATTCCTGATGCCGCTTATAACACCAAGGCGACCGTTATATTTGGAACCAATACTTTTTTGACTGGCTATGCCAAGCATGCACACCCCTATGACTTTTATAATTTACGTTACGTTGTGGCAGGTGCAGAAAAACTGCGCAGTGAAACCAGAGAAGCATGGATGCACCGTTTCGGTGTACGTATTTTAGAAGGCTATGGTGTCACCGAAACAAGCCCTGTATTAAGTTTTAATACACCAATAGCTTATAGAGAAGACACGGTTGGTCGTTTACTGCCGGGCATTGAATATCGTTTAGAAGAAGTCGAAGGCGTAGAAGAAGGTGGCCGTTTACACGTTAAAGGGCCCAACATTATGAAAGGCTATTATTTTCATGATAAGCCAGCAGAGCTGGTGCCACCAAAAACAGACTTTGGCGATGGCTGGCATGATACCGGCGATATTGTCAGTATTGACGAAGGCTTTATTACCATACTCGGTCGGGCAAAACGCTTTGCCAAAATCGGTGGCGAAATGGTATCGCTAGCGGCAGTCGAAGAAACCGCTTATGAGTTATGGCCTGATGCCATGCATGCAGTCATTACAGTGTTTGATGAGAAGAAAGGTGAAAAGCTTGTCTTATTAACAACCGAAAATAATGCGCAACGTAGAGATTTAGTCAGCTTTGTTCGTGAGCAAGGTATTGCTGAATTGAATATTCCCAAAGAGATTGTTATAACAAAAGAAATGCCATTATTAGGCAGTGGTAAAGTCGATTTTAATGGTGTTAAACAACACATTGAATCGCTGTCAGCGGAATAGTTACAAACCTAGTGACTAACTTTAAAAAACTACTGGTTGCGCAGTTTCTTACCGCCTTTGCTGATAATGCTATATTTTTTACAGCGCTTACTTGGGTGTCTCTCAATGCCGATAAGCAGCCTTGGTATATCCCCGCCTTGCAAGCCAGTTTTCTGATTGCCTTTGTTGTCTTGGCACCTTGGGTTGGTGCATACGCCGATGCCCACCCCAAACAAAACGTTTTAGTTAAGGCGAATATAATCAAAGTGTTGGGTGCAGGGCTTATGATCATTTCGATAGATCCGTTAATCGCCTACGCTGTCGTCGGTATTGGTGCCGCGATGTATAGTCCAGCCAAATACGGCGTTTTACCCGAGTTAGTGAGTGAAGAAGAATTGGTTAAGGCTAATGGTTGGGTAGAAGGCGCTACTATATTAGCGATACTGGCAGGACCAATTATGGGTGCCAAAATCGCAAATCAATCAATTTCAGCGGCATTATGGTTTGTTGTCAGTCTGTACGTCGTATCGCTGTTAATCGCAACACGTATTGGACCACTCAAAGTTATTAATAGCCAAAAGAAAAAGCTGATTAAAGAGTTTACTCGAACCTGTAAAACGTTACTTAAAAATCGTCGAGCGCGTTTTGCTTTGATTGGTTCGGCGTTATTTTGGGGTTCTGCTGGAGTGTCACGACTTATATTACTAGCATGGCTACCAGTGGTATTACTGATTTCTGATACTGAAAAGATTGCAGAATTAGCGATATATACCGGCATAGGAATTATTATTGGGTCTATTTTAGCCGCCAAACTATTTCACCTTGAGGATTTACGTAAAGCGCGCTTCGCCGCTTATGCCATAGGGATATTTACCCTTATCCTCAGTCAAATGGATACCTTGCTGACAACGCAAGCTTCTTTGTTTTTTGTTGGTATCGCAGGAGGGTTATTTATCGTACCGATTAATGCCGTATTGCAAGATATTGGTCATAAGTCAGTCGGTGCTGGTGGCACTGTTGCTGTGCAAAACTTTTTTAATAATTTGGCTATGTTGGTGGCAGCGATAATCTATGCAGTCGCAGCGAAGATGGGCGCGCAACCGGTTGCGGCGATGGCAGTGGTCGGTATTTGTGTCATTGTTGCAGTGCTATATATCGCCACGCAGCTTAAACATGATCAGACTTAAGTAGTACAGCTGATATCACTATCAGACTTTAATTATATAAAAACTTGTCAGGAGAAAATAATGGTACGTACCGTTTCAACAATGTTAGAACTAGGCACCGCCGCACCGAATTTTTCATTATTAGAGCCCGCTACCGGTGAGCAAAAATCATTATCCGATTTCGATAGTGCTAAAGCATTACTAGTTATATTTACGTGTAATCACTGCCCTTATGTTTTACGCATTGAAGATGGCTTAATTCAAATGGGCAATGAGTTTAAGGGCAATAATGATGTAGCTATCGTCGCCATTGGTTCAAACGATGCCGATAATTACCCAGACGATAGTCCAGAAAAAATTGCTGAGCGTGTTAAAGATAAAGGGTATCAATTTCCCTATTTATTCGATGCCGATCAAGAAGTCGCCAAAGCCTATGCTGCGGCCTGCACACCAGACTTTTTCTTATTCGACGCCGACCGTAAATTAGTTTATCGAGGTCAGTTCGACGATGCGCGTCCACGTAATGAAGCAGAAGTAAGCGGTAAAGACATGAAAGAAGCGATTAATCGTGTTTTAGCCGATGAAGCGCAAGTAGATACGCAAATTCCGAGTATGGGCTGTAATATTAAGTGGAAGCCGGATAATGCACCGGAGTATTTTACGGGGGTTAGGGCAGAGGGGTGATAGTTTGGTGTTTTTGTTTAGCATTGTTTTTCGCCCTTGTTGGGCGAGTTACTTTTGCGGTCAAAAGTAACCAAAACCCCAGCTCCCACACAGCAGCCGCCTTCCAGGCGTAACCTCGGTTTTCTATATAAATAGACGCGCTGCGGAACTCGTTCGTTTTACTCACTCAGACAGTCCTCGCTCTCGTCGTCTATTTATATAGAAAACCGAGGCTGCTGAGAGGTTCGCGAAAACTAAAATAAATACTGATGTAGCCTGGATGAAGTGTAACGAAATCCAGTTAATGGATATTTCACCATGAGTTCCTGGATTTCGTTACACTTCATCCAGGCTACGTTAACTCATTCCGAAAAAGAAATGCATATACTTCAAGACAAAAGAAGTATGCTTGAGGACGAAAAAATAGCCTAAAGGAGTATAGAAATAAAATATTCCATGAGAGCAGTGATGAGTATATTGATGATAATCAATTGACCGATCATTACTATCATATTCCAAAAAATTGTGAAAAAGTTAAGCATCGTTTGCATGTCTCTAGAATGAAGTATCAAGAATTGAGGAAAATATGGCTGTGCTCGAACAAGAGCTTAGTCATAGCATGAAAATCATTGAACAAAAAAATTCAGCAGACTCGTAAACTCGCCGCTGATTTAAGCGTTAAATGTAAGGTAGAATTATGCACGCATTCGGTCAATTTGAAGACGTGGTATTTAGGGTCTTCGAAAAAGAAAGTCATGCCAAGAGCTTTCTAAGAGGTAAGCTACGGTTTGGTTCGCTTACTTATTACACACAGACGGAATCGACAGCTAGGCAAGATCGTACTGAAGGCGAATCGCATTTTTTGGTTGACTCTGTAACTAATACCGGGCAATTAATC
>JAADIY010000038.1:67838-68123 GCA_013151045.1 Gammaproteobacteria bacterium | reverse complement strand
CTGAAGATATTGCAGAGAATTATTGGTATATCGCTCATCAAGCGAAGTCGGCGTGGACGCATGAAATTGATTTGCGCCCTCATTCAGAAAATTTCTAGATTGTTATTGAATCCACACTGATACCTTGATTGTCGGCGGAGGCTTGACAGGTCTTTCGGGCGGCTATTTGGCGGGTGTGCTCAGAGGTTTCTGAATGACTCTTCGGGCAAATCAAGCAAATACGTTTGCATGAAAAATGTGAGCTATCACGACGAAAACTAAGCCGTACTCATTCAATATAATGCT
>JAADIY010000038.1:0-67833 GCA_013151045.1 Gammaproteobacteria bacterium | reverse complement strand
ATGCTATTTGAGCATACTGGTATTTCTTGCAGTGAAATCAAAGCTGCTGGGATAGCAGCCGCTAAATACGTAAAGTATTATTTCTGACTAAAGGTTGAGTATGGATCTTGTAATAAACCGCATTATTGATCAGGTTGGGCAGGTGCTATTAGGTAAGGAGCATCAAGTAAAACTATCCATTGCCTGCTTATTGGCGCGAGGCCATTTACTTATAGAGGATTTGCCCGGTATGGGTAAAACGACACTGGCCCACTGTTTGGCTGCGACATTAGGGCTAGACTACGATCGTGTCCAATTTACTAGCGATTTGTTGCCGGCAGATATCTTAGGTGTTTCTATATTCGATCGAAATAGTTCAGTTTTTCAATTTCATCCTGGTCCGGTTTTTACACAAGTTTTGCTCGCAGATGAAATAAATCGCAGTACCCCTAAGACACAAAGTGCCTTGTTAGAAGCAATGGAAGAAGGGCAGGTTACTATAGAGGGTGAGACGCGAGAGCTGCCGACACCATTTTTTGTTATCGCCACGCAAAACCCTGCAACACAGTCAGGTACATTTCCATTGCCTGAATCACAGCTCGATCGTTTCTTGATGCGAGTGAGTTTAGGGTACCCCAGTGAGTCATCAGAGATGGCGCTGTTCAAAGGTGTCGATTCTCGAGCCATTATTAAAACGATTAAGCCAGTAGTGAGCTTGCCAGTGTTATCGAGATTGCAAGATGCAGTGAATGACGTGCGCGCAACGGATCAATTATTAAGTTATTTGCAGAGATTAGTTAGCGCGACGCGCATGGGCGATAAGTTTATACATGGTTTGTCCCCACGTGGAGCATTAGCATGGCTGCGTGCGGCAAAAGCATGGGCATTGATTCATCAGCGCGATTATGTGGTGCCTGATGATATTCAAGCAGTCATGCCTGCCGTAGTGGGGCATCGCATTCGAAGTGTTGAGCGCGGTAATGTTATGCATGATAGTGCCGGTCAGGATAGTATGTTCGACTATTTACTAAAAACAGTTGATGTCTTAGGCGCAACGGCTTAGGTAATGATCAACAGTAAAGCTAATGATGGACGATTGTTTTCATCAATAGAAGACTGGTGGCAGCAACGATTTTTCCGTTGGCTAGATCGCAAAATACCACAGTCTGATAGTTATCGACTTAACTTAAAAAATCTCTATATTCTTCCTACTGCATTGGGTTGGGTGTTTATTCTTTTTCTCATTGTTCTGTGGGTGCTGGGAAGTAACTATCAAAACAATTTGGTGTTGGCACTGTGCTATTTATTAAGTAGCTTGTTTATTGTTGCTATGCATCACACTCACGCAAACCTATCAGGTATTACGGTGCAGGCGAGTAATGCTAAGCCAGTGTATGCTGGCGAAGAAACTTTTTTTTCAGTGCAATTGTCTAGCAATAATAAGAAAGGCCATCATGCATTACAAATGCGTTGGCAAACAGGAGAGTGGGCGGTAGTCGACATCACTGGCACCAATGACGAAATCTGTCTTGTTGGTATGCTGGTTGATCAGCGTGGCTTACATAAGCCAGGAAGATTGTTAATAGAGTCAGTGTTTCCTTTGGGTTTAATGCGTTGTTGGAGTTGGTTGAGTTTTGATGTGCAGGCGTTGGTCTACCCAAAGCCAAAAACTGTTGAGGAAATTCCGTCACTTTTTGGGACAGAAGAAGAGGGACGACATACTCAGCAAACAATTCGTGGCGATGATTTTTCAGGGCTACGTAGTTATCAAGCGGGCGACTCTCTAAAGCACATTGCTTGGAAACAGTTTGCTAAAGATAAAGGGCTTTATAGTAAAGACTATCGGCAAGGTGTCAGTGACGAGCGCTCCCTAGATTGGGAGGCATTTCGCCACTTATCAGTTGAAGAGAGAATTAGCGCATTGTGTTATCTAACGTTGTATTTTTCTCAGCAAAACTTGGTATTTAGCGTAAATATGCCGGGACACCAACTGCTTTTAGACAGTGGTGATGCGCATTGTGAAAAGGTATTAAGACTGTTGGCTTTGTTGCCTCAAACAGTTGATTAAAGGTTATGCAAGCCAGTCTTCATGATAAAAAATGGATTCGACATGAAAACTTAGTTTGGATCATGATTGCGCAAGCATTAGCAATATTCCCGTTGTTATTGCAATTGCCTATTTGGCTTTGGGCGGTGTGGTTGATTGCGATTGTTTGGCGTGTACAAATTCATCGTGGTCATCTGTCATTTCCCTCAACATTGGTTAAAGCGATTGCCGCTGGTGTGGTCGTTACGGGTTTATTATTGTCTTTTTCTTTGCAGTTTAATGTTCATGCATTAATTGGCATGTTTTTTTGTGCTTATGTCTTAAAGCTAATTGAATTTAGAACTAAACGTGATGGTCTGTTATTAGTGTTTCTCGGCTTCTTTGCGGTGGCCTCACAATTTTTGTTTACTCAAAGTATGGTTGCTGCATTTTATGGGTTTATAACATGTCTAGTGCTTGTTGCAGCGTGGAAAGCTTTATATCTAGACAGGCCTGAGAAAACAAGTGTCAAGTTACGAAGTAGTTTTGTGCTACTACTACATGCGACACCATTGATGATTCTGTTTTTTATTGTCATGCCAAGAGTTGAGCCGCTGTGGTCATTGCCAGCATTAGGTGGTTCTGCTAAAACGGGTTTTAGTGATGAAATGTCACCGGGTGATGTGGGAAGGCTAGTTAAATCATCGGGCACCGCTTTTCGTGTTGAGTTTGATGGCGCAGAGCCTGAGTCTAGTGCAATGTATTGGCGAGGCTTAGTTTTAGACTATTTTGATGGTCGGAGTTGGAAGGTATATCCGCGAGGACAGAAAGTTCAGCAATTAACTGCTTCTGACTCCATAGGTGAGTCATCAAATAGTTATTATAGATACACCGTTACCATGGAACCACATGATCAGCATTGGCTGTTCTCGTTAGTTGCGCCGATCAGTGTTGTTGTAGTCGGCGATGAGGTGAGATTGGATCAGCGCTTATTCTTGACTACGAAAAATCCCGCAACCAAGCAAGTGCAGTATAGGGCAGTATCTCAGTTGTCAGATAGTCATGGGCCACAGAGTTTTCTTGATGAAAAAACTTTGGCAGAAAATTTATTAATACCAGAATCATTAAACCCTAAAACTCAAAAGCAGGTTTCAGCTTGGCTAGATGAAGCTTTGCAGCCATCACAAATTATCCTGCGTGCGCTTAGTCTGTATCAAGAAAGTTTTTATTACACGTTAGAGCCACCTTTGCTAGGTCGACATAGTATTGATGATTTTTTGTTTACCACTCAGCAAGGTTTTTGCGAACACTTTGCTAGTAGCTTCGTGTTTATGATGCGTGCTGCAGGTATTCCGTCAAGAGTTGTCGCAGGTTATTTGGGTGGTAAGAAAAACCCAGTACAAGATTACTTTATTGTTAACCAATCTGACGCGCATGCGTGGGCAGAAGTGTGGCTGGAGGGGGTTGGGTGGCAGCGTGTAGACCCTACCGCAGCCGTGTCGCCAGAAAGAGTTGAGAATGGAATTGCCGATGCCTTAAGTGAGTCAGATTTACAGCTTGTTGGCAGCGGCGCGTATGGTGAGTTTCCTTGGATGAAATCGCTACGACAACGTGTTGATGCTGTCGGTTATGTGTGGAATCGATGGGTGGTTAGTTATGATCGTCAATCACAAAAAGGTGTTTTAGAAAAAATATTTGGTGGTGCTGAGCCATGGCGTATTGCGATGATTGTTGTTATTGCTAGCTTAGCACTTGGTTTGGCTCTGTTTCTCTATTTTTATCTTATTAATCGCAAGCGCCCATTGCCTATTGCAATTCGTTTGATAGATAAATTTATTAGGAAGGCTGAGAATTTAGGAATAAAACGAAGCCAAGGTGAAACGGTATCTAGCTTTGCGAGACGCGTTGCTGTGGAGAGGCCTGAGTTGGCTCAATCTACATTAGCATTGGCTGCAATGTTTGATCGTATCGCATATCGAGGTGATGTTAGTGATCTTGATAAGTTGCGTAATTTGATTGGTGATTTTCCTAAGATGACTAACAAATATTTTTTGATAAAAAGCTCGGTGAACCGTTAGTTAGAAAAAATTCACTGTTGCAGTGCCGACGAATTATTGCTGGCAAAATCCATTTTTCAGAATGGCTTCGGATAAACTGAAACAGTTGGCGTATTGTTGCTGATGTATTCATGTCGTGCACTCCTAGTAATTTTTGGCTGGCGGTCTATGCCCGAGTTTGGACAGGGTTGTTGCAAACTTGATTTGCTTATTGGTAACGAAAGCTGATACATTAATCAACGGAAATAAAATTTGGCTAAGAAATGAGGCTGAATTAAAGTTAAGTGGGTTTGAGTGGAATAAACCCAAATGGAGAATTAATATGGATGTTAAAGCACATTGGCTACGTGCGCTTGCAGTGTCGGGCGCGATAATTGGATTGATCGGTTTTGTTTCACAGGCTCATGCTCGCCATGGCGAGTTACCAAACCGTATTGCCGAGCCGGCACCTTATAATTTGCAAGAAGCGGGTTTTTTTGGTGGCTTCACAGGCCATGCGCCGCCCTTTGAGAGCGACTGGAATAATGTTAACAATCCTGGCCAGTGCTCAGGTTGTCATGATCGTATTTTCAGTGAATGGAATGGCTCTATGAAGGCCAATGCCTGGCGCGATCCAGCCTGGCAAGCCGTATTTTTGTTAACGGCACGCGCGACAGCGACCGACGGTTGCGGCGATGTGCTTGAGAACCTTAATGCGCAAGGCCGGGCGATAGACGGTACCGAGGCCTATGCTTGCAATGACCTCAACCCGTTTGCTATCGACGGCACTTCATCTAGATTTAATCTCGGAGGTGGTGCGACGGCGACTACGACAGGGTCCGGTTCGCTTTTTGATGACTTTTGCTCGCGTTGTCATATGCCCTCTAACTATATTGATGCGGTGCCACTTGCCGGCGTCAATATAGATGACCTGGGTGATGGCAGTAATTTTGAGCACGCAGCGGTCATCCCCAACTATGATCCCACCTCATCAAATGGCACTGACAGAGCCTATGCTACAGTCATAGACTCGGCGCAGTCGCTTTATCGCAATACTGCAAGTGGTAAGCGCGGTATATTTTGCGCGGTCTGTCATACCAATGCAGAATCCAAGCGCACACCTTATTCATCCTATGTGCAATCAGGGGTGGAATATATACCTTCTCAGGGTAGTGGTTCACGTTCGAGTATCTTGGGTAATTCAGGTAACGTAGGTAACATTCCGGATGCGAACAGCCCTAACTTAGGCTACGGTATTGGTGGTGGTACGTTCCGTTTGTCGCCCAATGCTATTAACCGACCAGCGCGTTTTGGACCAATATGGAATGGCGCTGTTGGCGGTGTTGATCCGTACATCAGCGACGTTTTTGATACCACGATAGCTAACCAAGATCGTTTTGCTGGTGGTGGTCACGGTGGTGGCCGTCGTGGCGGCGGAGGCGGAGGTCGTCATGGCGGGCATGAAGGTTACTATCATGTCAAATTTGAACGCTCCGAGTTTTGCGGTGCTTGTCATGATGTGACTAATCCAGTCACGGTTCTTAACCCATTAGAACAATGGGTAGGTGGCTTTCCGATTGAGCGAACCTATAGCGAGTGGTCAAATAGTCGTTATGCAGACCGTATTGATCCCGTAACTGGCAGAACGCAGGCAAACTTTGATCCCGCTTTTAAGCGTGATTGTCAAACCTGTCATATGCAGCAGGATTTTGGTCAGCCTGGTACGACCCAGACTTTGTATAGCAACGGCAGGTCAATTGCACCGCTTAGAGGGGTGGTTGGCTTTCGTGGGCCTGTGCGTGACGCTTTATACACCCATCATTTCGTCGGTGGCAATGCATATGTAACCAACCTTCTCGGTGCTACGGTTGCTACTGGCGGTGGTGGTCGTCGCCATGGCGGAGGTGGCAGCAGTGGTGCGGTGCAACCCTATCCAGTGCTATCGAGTGCCAGCTTTACGTCTGCTAGCTCAGGTAGTAAATTCCATTGGGCCTATTACAACTCGACGGGTACAGGCACACCGACGCATCATTCGCGGATGGCCTGGGATCGTCTACGTAATGCCGTGTCATTGGATCTGTCAGCAGCGGTTACCGCTAATGCTGGTGACACTGTAGGGATATCGACATTGACGGTGACTAACGATGGTAGCGGTCATAATTTCCCCACAGGTTTTCCTGAAGGGCGTATTAGCTGGGTCGCAGTGAGAGCTTTTGATACGGCCACAGGTGCTGAGTTAGACATTCACGACTCAGTGTGGGATCGCACTTCTACCGGTGTCGGTTACTTCACCACCGAAGAGATGGTCGACCCTAACTTCCCAGGGTGTGACTGGAGTGTGAGAGCTGGATCACCAGATCCTTATGCTCGCATAATGAGAGCAGTTGCTACGCTGGGTGATGGCTGCCCGACTCTGGCGCTGGCTTATGCAACGGCGGTCAATATAGTCACTAACGATGATGGCGTGCCTATTGATGCTAGCGGTGTGGCGATTGATCGAAATAACCCGCGCGGTATTCCACAGTATATGGATGTCGATGGTGATGGCGATCTGTTTGATGATTCGTTTCTGATTGACACACGTTTGAGCCCATTGCCTATGGCTGCCGCAGTTGCAGATCTGAGTGATCGTTATTCGGTCATCATTCCAGCTAATGCGGTGGGCCCTATTGCTGTTACTGCGGCGATGTATTACCAGTCTCTAGAGGCGATTATTGCTGAGGAGTTCCTGGGTAATTTGGCTAACACTGACCTGGACCAAGAGTCAGCAGCGTATCTCGCTGATCCGGCAAACGCTCCTTTGCCAGTGCTAGAACCTTGTGTTCTGAAGGGACTATGTGATGGTGGGCGTACGCCATCTACTGAGCCTGCAGTGGTTGAAGGCGCGCCACCTGTACCTATGGAGGTGAAGAGCTGGGTGATTAATTTGGCTGCGGATAATGTAGCACCGAGTGTTACAGAAACTTATCCGGTAAATGGCGCAAGCAGTGTTTACAGCAACTTTGTTGCTAAAGTGACTTTTAACGAGCCAGTGACAGGAGTAGACAATAGAACGTTTACCCTGGTCGATTCGCGTGGGTTACCAGTACCGGCATTTGTTGATCAGATCGGTGATGGTACATGGGCCTTGTTTGCTCATGATATCTTCTTACGCACGGGGGCTACTTATACAGCACGATTAGCGGCAGGTATTTGTGATTTTTCAAATAACTGTAGTAATGCAGCAGTTAGCTGGAGCTTCCAGACTGCCACTAGCCGTACTAATGGCAGAGGTGATACTTCAGTGCCACTTGGTTTTGCTACCGGGCAATCTGCTGCACTTGCGTCAACAAGCGCTCCTGCTCCTGCTACTACTACCGTTGCGACGACAACGACAACGAGAAGTGGTGGCCGTCACGGACGGCGACGTTAGTCTCGGTATGTGGACAGTGTCAGTTTTATGAAGAGATGGGCGGTGATCGGTTGCTAATATTAGCAACCGATCAGGACATAGATTTTTAACTGAAAGGTTAATGTACATCTGCAGTTGTTATCAGTTGCCCGCCCAAATACTGACACATTGCTATGATCGATTATTACAAAGTAGCAAGCTAATAGAGCACTTAGTGCTTGAGTTGTCCACTTCTTAAGCTGCGCGAAATAAGATTCTTTACGTATTTCATTCATGGGCAAACCTTCAGTACATGACATTACATTTATATGTGTCATATGCTCATGTTTAGTATCAGTAGTTCAAATTAGTTTTTAGTGAGGTGTAAGAAGTTTATGCGAGTTCTAATATCATTTTTAACAATGTTGACACTTTTTGTTGGTATCGGAGCAAGCGCTGCTGAGGTAACGAATTCTTCTGTCTCTTCCCCCATTGAGAAAACTACATTAGCTTACATTGCTAATGCAGCGAATAACAACATTCAGGTTGTTGATCTTTCATCTGGAAAAACGCTACGCAAGATCTATGCGGGTGCGGGTCCTTGGCGTTTGGTTTCCTCGCCGGATGGTAAACAACTATTGGCTCAGCATTGGTACTCGGAGTCAACAGCGATAATTGACCTAACTGATCATGAAATTAAACATGTGCTTCCTTATCGTGGGCCAGGTATATTTAGCAATGATGGAGAGCAGTTTGTTACGTTTAGTTGGCCGCGTTCAGGGCTTTATAAAATTGACCCTAAAAATGGTGATAGGCTCGGCGTTAAGGTCACAGAAATAAACAAGATCTACGATCTGGTTCAACGGCAGGATAGCGCGGGGTTTTATATGGCGCGTTTTGATCCGCAATCTAAAGTTGAAAGTGAACGCTATTCTTACATTGTTAACTATCCCTATGATTTAAAAAATTCGACGCCATCACCAGTTAGTCCTGCCACTCAACGTACGGGGCTTGGCCCGACCAGTATTATTGTGTCGGCAAAAGAGCCTTTTTTGTTGACAGCCGATAGCGAGACCAACGGGCTTAGCCTGATTAATGTGCATGGTGATGGTCGTGGAGTTCCAACTTGTTCTGCACCACAGGCAATATTGCTGTCTCCCGATGAGACTAAAATGGCAGTTTTATGTTGGCGCGGCTTAGGTATCAAAAAAAGTTATGTTGTACTTTATGAGACAGATTTCTCAGTGCGCCCGTGGCCGGTTATTACAGAAATTAACGCTGCTACGATCAATGGTGGTCTAGTCGAGGGGAGCTTCGATGGCGATAAGCTTTATGTGTTGGATCAACTCAACCGTGAACTCATTGAATTAGATGGCAAGACCCTGAAAACTCTTCGATCCTTTTCGACGGGTGATGTGCCGATGGATGTCGAGTTAGTACAGGTGCCGCTCAGTGTCCGTGATGACTTGCTAAACAGCGAGGGACGTTCGCGGCAACTAGTGAAGAAGATTATTAAGCAAATGCAAAGTGTGAGCGCACCGTATTCTGACCTTTCATGGCGCGAAACGGCAACCTGGAAAGTGGATTCAGTTGGCGTCAGTGCAAAAGAGAATGGTGAAGAAAAGGATGTGGAGACACAGCCAGCCAAAAATCCCTCGACGCTTTCTCAGCGAATGCAATATTACAAAGCTCCAAACTGGTTAAGAACCGAAGCAGAAGGTGGGCTAGTGCGCCTGGCGCAAGCTGGGACAAGTGTATCCATACTTGAGGACGGTCGTTTTTGGGTGACACCGCGACAAAATTTATTATCTTCGCTCTATGGCTTATCAAGTCTATCGGTTGATGAGGCAATACAGCGTTTGGCCGGTGATGTACCCGGCAGTTCTTATCTTCGAAGTGGCATCGCAGTGGATGTAGTCATGGAATTTGAGGAAAAAGAAGAAAAAGACGGCTCTCATACAGATCACGATCATCAGCATGCAGAAGGCCATGAACCACATCGCTACTATGTTATTGGCGCCAACGAAACAGGGCAAGCCGTGCCGCAACTTTGGGTGGACGCAAATACAGCTTACCCGACAAACCTGATAGAAAAATTTCCGGTAAACAAAGCGGAAGGGCACCAAACAGAAAGCAAGCAGTTTGGCGGTATCATTGAAACTAAATTTTACGATTATAAAAAAATAGACAAAATGTATTCCATGCCTGGTCGATTAGAGCGTGTGCTCGATAATGGCAGGACCGAAGAGGTAAAGATCGATCAGGTTAAGATAAACAGCGGTATTCCTGACGAGAAATTTGACTTGGCCTTGTTGGGGGATACCCGGCGTGTACCAAAATTATCTGAGAAAGAAGACGGTGCCGAGAAGGGTAAGACTGCATCACAAGCAAGCGGTGAGTATATTTACCATCCTCTTGAAACGCATGAACCTTATAGTAGCAACCCGCCAACTTCAGGGGCACATTTACCCTTCATCGCCGATTGGGGTGCTTATCAAGTGCCGTTGCCGTTAGCATTGCAAGTCTATAACTTAAAGGTTGGGGGGGTGGTGATTCAATATAATTGTCGTAAAGCCTGCCCTGATACGGTTGCCAAACTTGAGGATATTTTAAAACGTTATCCTGAGTATGTAATTTTGGCGCCGTATCCGCTAATGGAATCAAAAATTGCTGTGACTGCATGGGCCAAGCTTGAAACATTTGATGAGTTTGATGAAGCCTCGATTGTGAACTTTATCGAGACCAATAAAGGCATCGCTCATCATGCTGATTCAGGTGATATAAAGTAGTTGCTGCTATGGGAGGTCGTTTAACAATGAAATTACTGCGTGATTATCGCTTCGTAGTACCAACCCTGGTTTTGGTCGCAGGGTCAACCATCATTGCACTCAATCAATTTGGCGCTAATGATTCTAAAGCGGCTCTTGCAACACCATTAGCGCCAAAGATTATAGCGCTGGCTGATCTTGATGCGGCCGGATCAAAGCAGGAGTTACCATCCACCCATCCACCGGATATAGGTTCGTCTAATCCAGTGCAGCAAATCCAGTTTTTACGCACGCTTTTAAATGAAAATCCAGATGATGAGATGGCGCTAATGGGGCTTGCTAATGCAAGCTTGATGATTAGAAGGTTCGACGATGCGGCGCCACTTTATGAACGTCTTTTGCAGTTGAATCCGCAACACATCGATGCTCGTTCTAATCTGGCATCAATCAAGCTTGAACAAGGCAATGTTGATGAAGCTCGCCGCTTGCTAGAAGAAAACCTTAAGCTTTCACCTGATGATGGCGCTACCTTATTTAATTTAGGTGTCGTTTATGTTGAGCTTAAAAATCACTCGCAGGCGGTAAAGACTTGGCAGCAATGGTTGGCGGCGAATCCAAATTCAGCATTGGCGGTGGGAATTAAACGTCGAATTAATGAATTGAAAATAAGCTTTAGCACATCATCAAACGAATAAGCTCTAGACTAGAAAAAAATTAGTAAGGCCAGAATATTTGATGAGTTTGGTATGCCCTCCGTGACTTGACCATGGAGTCTTCCGGTTATGAGTTGGATGCTATAGTCAACTGAGTTAACGCCTGAAACCGAGAGACTTATAGTGTTATAGCGACAAAGACTCTTTAAGTCCGTTGTCTGTGGGGTTGCCATCACTGTCGAGGAAGCTACGTAAATGTTCTGAGCGTGTTGGATGGCGTAGTTACGTAGTGCTTTTACTTCGGTTTGACGTATACGTGCGCGTGTTACATCAAATTATTTACCTACTTCTTCTGGCGTGTGGTCGGTGTTCATGTCGATACCAAAGCGCATGCGTAAGGCTTTCTAGTACATTTTGTGTTTGCTTACGTAAACCTCCTCGATTGAAATCATCAATAATATTAAACGAGGAGGATTGCCAAATATTATTCTATGTTAGCTATTTTTTGAAATTGAAAAATTTTTTCACAATGTGACTGAGGGACTAATGGCTGAAGATTGTTCAAATGTTATAATCATTTTTTATTAATTTAGCAATAGCCTGAGCTTTGACGGGTTTACTAAATAAATATCCCTGAGCAGTATCGCAACCTAGATTTTTTAAAGTATAAAACTGTTCTGACGTTTCCACCCCTTCGGCAACAATGCTATAACCCAACTGATGGCCCATCTCTATCATTGAGCCAATAAGGAGTAATGCTTTTTCATCGTCAAGCATATCATCAACAAAATATTTGTCTATTTTTAGGCAATCAACTTTAAGGTGTTTAAGAGAAGCAAAAGATGAATAGCCGGTTCCGAAATCATCAATGGCTAGTTGAATACCAAGACTTTTTAAGTTTTGAAAAATGGAAAGGTTTCTAGGGTCAGTTTGGACAACGCTTTCGGTCACTTCCAATTCTAATTCGGTCGGGGTTATTCCTGTTTCATTAATAATTCGTTTGATTAGTGGCACAATTTCTTTATCGATAAAATGACTTGACGAAATATTGATTGCCATACGCGGTACAGGAAAGCCTTCTTTTTTCCAGGCAACGGCTTGTTGGCAAGCGGTGCTTAGTACCCATTCAGTGAGCGGTTTAATCATGCCGATTCTTTCAGCTGTGGCAATAAATTCAACCGGTGGAACTCCGCCTAATATCGGGTGATCCCAGCGTGATAATGCCTCGACGCCGATAATTTTTCCGGTTTTAAGATTGATTTGTGGTTGATAGACGAGAGAAAGTTGCTGATTTTCAATTGCTTCTCGTAGATATTGTTCAACTAGGAAACGATGTTCGGCTTGACGGGTGAGCTCTGGTTTATAGAAAGCGTATTGGTTCTTGCCATTTTTTTTTGCTGCGTAAAGAGCAGTGTCTGCTGCCTTGATTAAGCTTGCTAGGTCGTTGCCGTCATCAGGGTAGTGCGCGATGCCAATACTGCATGCTGGTGTATGCTTTCTCGTAGAAAGTTCGACAGGTTGTGATACAGTATTAAGACACCGTTGCGCCACATTGGCAGCTGTATAATTATCACTTAGCTCGCTAATGAGGATACAAAACTCGTCGCCACTGAGGCGTGCAATAAAGTCAATGTCACGACAGGTGCTTTGCAAACGTTTTGCAATATTTATCAGGAGTAAGTCACCAGCATCATGGCCAAGACTATCATTAATACCCTTGAAGCCATCTAAATCAATATATAGCAGGGCAAAACGATGTTTGTATCGACTAGAGGTTTTGATGGCTGCTTCAAGGTGCAGGTAAAAGTGGGCGCGACTAGAAAGTTTAGTCAATTCATCGCTATAAGCTAATGCTCTTATACGCTTTTGAGCTTGATCTCGCTCCATAACAATACTTGTTAGTCGTGCCGCAGAACTAAGGTCATTTAATTCGTCTTCATTTGGTAACGCAGGGTGGTTATAGTACATACCAAACGCGCCTAGCACGTCTCCAGAAGAGCTTTTAATCGGCTCGGACCAGCAACACCGCATACCATGAGGCAATGCTAGGTGTTTAATGTTTCCCCATTTAGGGTCTGTTTCAATATTTTCGACAAGAACACGTTTCCCGCTGAAAGTCGATGTTCCACATGAGCCAACACTGGGGCCATTTTCTAGGCCGTGCAAGGCTTTACAATATTCGCTAGGTAAGCTTGGCGCTCCCCCGTGCATAAGTTTGCTGCCATGCAGCTCGAGCATGGAGCATCGTAAGCCTGGGTGACGGTCTTCATACATTAAGGCAATAGCATTATAGATATCAGATGCGGGATTCCCTATGGCAATCATCTCTAGAATTTTGGCATTATTGTTATTGAACGCTGCTGTTTTTTTGCGCTCAGTGATATCGATATGAGTGCCAACGAGGCGAACTGGCTTATTATCAGGCTCGCGACCGACTATGAATGCTTGGGACAGTACAAAAATATCGCGATTATCTTTGTGTGACATTCGTATTTCAATTTCAAATGAGTCTGCTCGACCCGCTAGATAATCCTGAGCGGCTTGTATTGCCATGTTTTTATCGTCAGGGTGGACTAGGTTCTCCCAAGTATTGATATTGTTATCAAGCTCATTCTCTTCATAGCCCAACATGCTTTTCCAGCGAGGAGAGTAATAGACTTCGTTAGTTTCAATATTCCAATCCCATAAGCCATCGTTGGCCCAGCGCATGGCTAGAGACAAGCGTTCTTCGCTTTTATCAAGTTCGGTTGCGCGCTTTTGTGCTTCTAGCTGGGTAGTGCTTAGCTCGGCACGTAACTGCTGAATTTCTTCAAGCAGCAGTGTGGTGGAATTACTTAAACCCTCCATTGTCACCTCATAAATAGACTCATTCATGAGGATAACAGTAGATATCAGGTCCAGCAATATGGTTCATTAGAATGCTGTCTCCTTAGGCTGAAAAATAGTAAACCTTAAGGGTTAAGAGAAGATGTTGGCGCAGAAAGTTCCGCGGTGGGTGGATTGGTGGGCCGAGAAGGGCTCGAACCTTTGACCAAGGGATTATGAGATGGTCAGGTGAGAAGAGGGCTCCGAATAACCCTTATATTTCAAAATCTTAGTGAGCTTTGCTCTTACCATCGCTCTTGCGAGGCGGAGTTATTTTAAGATAAAAAAGCCTTAATTTGAGGAGGCAGATAGACCGATTGAAATCAGACTTCAACGAATACTCAATCCCTACAAGGCCTTACCTTATCGTCTTGCCTATAAGAACGGACCAGACAAAGAAAAGCGTGCTCGGCATGATAATTATGATTTTGTGGTGCTGTTATTGGATGCGCGTTACTCGAAAACTGCTGAAATTCCTTGGCACTAGATTAGTCTAGAAGAATAGGTCATTCATCTATGGTGATCGAAGGTGAAGAATGAATCCATCATTCATATGACGAGTCGTGCCTATACGCTTCTAAAGCGACGATTCAAAGAAAAGGCAGTGGAATCGGAATCTGTGTTTACCAATGAGGGAGAGGATGGGCCAATAAACCATGCGATGCACGGAATCAGAAGGGCATTAGAGCGTGCGGGGATAGGGGGGGAATCCATGGTTTGCATCATAACTGTGCTTGTCGTTTAATCCAAAACGGTACGAGTTTGTATGAAGCGGTCAAGGTATTAGGCCATATGGATGTACAGATGCCCCAGGGCTATGCACATTTGGAGTGTCGGGGTGTGAGTCAGAGGGCCAGGGATATTATGGGGTCGCTGCCGGACTCCTCTTCGGTGGCTCTCTTATCACTAGGGGTTGCGGGATGAAGGAGGTGTGCCTAGGTGGTCACTTGAGGCCTATGTGAAAAAGTGTGAAGCGCAGAAGATAAGATTAGAAAAGGCTGAAAAATGCAAGTCGTAGAAAAGACAGATGACATTGCGTATGGCACATTCTTTCGGTAAATTTGTGTAAAGCGTCTGGTGTCGACAAAGGTCAATGACTCATCATTGATGTGCCCCCGACACTGAACTCGTGAAATTTATAACGCAATTTGAGTGCGCCGGAGGATCAAAATATAAGCCTGAATTGTCGTAGCTTAGACTTGCCTGATAGTTTGCGTTGTAAGTAAGTGACCCTGCAGCAAGTGTAAGGAATGCCAAATACGGTTTGCTTTTTCATTTATAGAAGATATCAAAGTGATAACCGTTTTAAGTTTTCACGTTTGCCCTAAATGGCTTTGATTGGGCTTCATTCGATTTATGGCGTATTAGACATTGTTCTATGCTGATTTCAGGCATGCGCTTGTTGATCGTACTTTTTTCTAAAACCGCTTCTGCAATTAGCATTAAGATAATTCCTTCTTCCAATTCATCATAGCTTTAGTCAATTCTGAAGAAGTGCTGGCATATTTGCTGCCATATTGGATGGCACTTTCAGCTTCAGCTTGTTTATTTTCTAATGCCAGCTCTAATACGTTTGCAGCATTTTTATGAAAATCAGTATGTAATTCTCTGACGTTTCTATAGTGAGCGCCAGCTTTATCCTGTGCTGAGCATGAATATAGCCACTTACCAAATTCACATTGATCGTCTTTACATACAATTGCAGGTTTCCAGTCACTTTTTCCACTTTTGATTGCATCAATTAGACGCTGTTTCCACATGCCATGCGAGGCGATTCCTTTGGTTAGCTGCTGTGCATCGCTCATCTCTATACTCCTCAGTAATGTATATTTAACATAACTTATGTTATCGGCTAATTTTTACATAGTTTAGTTTAATTTAATTGGGCGCATTAATGTGCGGGAGCCCAAACCATCAAATAGCATAATAAATTGAGTAACTAATATTATCGGTGCGGTATTTTCGGCTAGATAAGCGGTGACGTGGTGTATTGCCGATCCTTTGGGTGGATTTGTGTAAAGCGTATGGAGTGATGTTGCGGCGGCATGTTTGTTAGCTTCAACGACGAGATGAATATCAATTCCTGCAAGTTTTTCGTCTAATGACATCCTGCCAGCGCCTGAGAATAAATCAATACCGCTTATATTATGAGCATCGGTATGTTTTTGTTGATAAGCAGTTATTTTTAGTTCTTTCTAACTGGATGTTACGTTTTGCCATTTTTTTCATTTTAGTATGTATTGTTAGTTAGTGACTGATCCCTATTGCAAGCGAAATGGTGGAGTATAAAGAACATCTGGAATTGCTTTGTGTGAAAAGTATTTTTATAGATGGTGTGGTCTGTGTAGTGGTTTTCTTGGCGTTCATTATCAGCTATACGGTTATCGGTGCGATGCTCTGTACAAACAGTATTCATTTTGAGCCCATCTGTTCCACCTCTTACCATTACTCTTATCGCTGACAATGTTGGGCCGTTAAGTACTCTGGTAAGAGTGGTGTCAGTAATAGTATGAGTGTCTAGAGTTGGGAGATATGCGGGCTTAAAAGGACACCAATAAATCACTGGTAAATCCCTTGTAAGTTTTTGTATATAAGGCTTGTGAAATTGGTGGGCCGTGAAGGACTTGAACCTTCGACCAAGGGATTATGAGTCCCCTGCTCTAACCAACTGAGCTAACGGCCCGAAACCGGGAGGCTTATGGTGTTATAGCGACAAAGACTCTTTAAGTGCCGTTGCCTGTGGGGTTGCCATCACTGTCGAGGAAGCTACGTAAACGTTCTGAACGTGTTGGATGGCGCAATTTACGTAGTGCTTTGGCTTCGATTTGACGTATACGTTCACGTGTTACATCAAACTGTTTGCCTACTTCTTCTAGCGTGTGGTCGGTGTTCATGCCGATACCAAAACGCATGCGTAAAACTTTAGCTTCACGTGCGGTAAGGCTTTCTAGTACGTTTTGTGTTTGCTCGCGTAAGCCTTCAAAGGTGGCTGATTCGGGCGGTGACATGACGTTAGAGTCTTCGATGAAATCGCCAAGGTGTGAGTCTTCATCATCACCGATTGGGGTTTCCATCGAGATGGGCTCTTTGGCGATTTTTAATACCTTACGGACTTTGTCTTCTGGCATTTCCATGCGTTCAGCCAATTCTTCTGGTGTTGCTTCGCGGCCCATTTCTTGTAGCATTTGGCGTGAAATACGATTGAGCTTATTAATGGTTTCAATCATATGTACTGGGATACGAATCGTTCGCGCTTGGTCAGCAATTGAGCGTGTAATGGCTTGGCGAATCCACCATGTGGCATAGGTTGAAAATTTATAACCACGACGGTATTCGAATTTATCAACCGCCTTCATTAAACCAACATTGCCTTCTTGGATGAGATCGAGGAATTGTAGGCCGCGGTTGGTGTATTTTTTTGCAATAGAAATAACCAAACGCAAGTTTGCTTCGATCATTTCTTTTTTGGCGCGACGCGCCTTAGCTTCACCAATCGACATTTTACGATTGATTTCTTTAATTTCGTTAATGCTGAAATTCCATTTTTTCTCTAGTTCGGCGAGGTGTGCTTGTTCACCAGCAATAACGTCTTTGTGTTCTTTCAATACCTCAGAATATTTGGCACCTGAAGCAATTTCGCGATCTAACCATTCAAGATCGGTTTCATTATCAGGGAAGCTGGTAATAAAGGCTTTGCGTGGCATGCGTGCTTCGTTGATACACAGATGCATAATATTGCGTTCATGTTTGCGAATGACGTCAACAATTTCGCGCAGTGCAACAATCAAGCGTTCTGAAAATTTTGGGATGAATTTAAAACGTTTAAAACAATCGTCGAGATCATTGACAGCGTTAACGGTGGTTTTATGGTCTTTACCATTTTTAGCGCGTGATTTTTGCACCTTATCAAAGAGCTTAGCGAGTTTTGAGAAATAGTCTTTAACCATTTCTGGGTCAGGGCCAGCTTCTTTTTCTACTTCGTCTTCTTCCTTTTCTTCGGCGGTACGTGCTGCCGCAGGTTTAGGAATAGCCGTTGTGTCGAGATCTGCGTCGCTCAAAAAGCCGACAATGATATCTGACAAGCGCTTCTCTTCATTTTGATAAAGCGCGTAGTCACCTAGAATGGTCTCGATAGTCGCAGGAAACGTCGCTAGTGCCGACATCATCTGTGACAAGCCGGCTTCAATACGTTTGGCGATACGAATTTCGCCTTCACGTGTTAGCAATTCAACGGTTCCCATTTCGCGCATATACATGCGTACTGGGTCAGTTGTACGACCAAACTCGCTACCTACGATAGCAAGCGCGGCGGCGGCTTCGTCGGCGCTGTCTTCATCAACAGCGTCTTTCATAATGAGGCTATCGGCGTCAGGTGCAATCTCGTGCACCTCGATACCCATGTCATTGATCATGTTGACGATGTCTTCGATCTGTTCTGGGTCGACAATAGTGTCGGGGAGATGATCGTTAACTTCGCGATAGGTCAGGTAACCTTGTTCCTTTCCTTTTGCAATCAATATCTTAAGCTGGGATTGCTGCTGTTGGGCATCCATCGATGTGTGTAACCTTGCCTAGCGGCGTATGAAAGTTGAGTTTAAAAAATAGAACCGTCAATTATACCTGATATTTTCTTGCTCTGGGTAGCTTCGTATCAGTCTTTGCGTTGCCCCAGTTCTTGGTAGCGTCGCTTAAGCTCGGCTTTTTCGTCATTGTTGGCGATACCTAGGCGATCTCGCTCTTCAAGTCTTTCAAGCTGAGCTTCACTGGCCGCGCTCTTGAGTCGAGTTAATGCATCGTCCCATTCTGCTGCCAGCGCTTCACTTTCGAGTAGCGCCGGTTGTGCTGCCAGCTTGGCGAGATGTCGACCGTGTTCGGTGTCGCGCCAGTGCTCCAAAATACCACCCGTACTAAGGTGGGGTTGCTGGCGCAAGAGTTCAAGTAGGTCGAGTAATAAAACAATGCCGGCTTGATCGATATCTTTTAGCCAGCTGGTATCAGTTGCTGCTGTGACAAGATTAGGGCGATGTAACAATACTGTAATGGCTTTGCGTACTAGCGATGGACCGCGTTGCGTAATAGTTGCTTGCTGGCGTTGATTGATTTGTGTCTGTTTTACTGTGTCGCCGCTAATGTCGACGCTGAGCAGATTGACGTCGATGCGTGTGCGTTGTGCTAATTCGGCAATCATCATCTGCTGAAACGTACCTTGTGGAAGTTTCTTTAATAGAGGCTTGGTGGCCTCGGCGAGCCGTGCTCGGCCGTCAATGCTGCTGGCATCGACGTCGGTACTTAAGTGATCAAACAAATATTGTGACAAGGTATTGGCTTGCGTAATGCGTTGGTTAAAACGTTCATTGCCTTCTTTGCGCACCAAGGTGTCTGGGTCTTCGCCGTCTGGTAAGAACAGAAAACGAATTTGACGGCCCTCGCGCAGGGTCGGTAAGGCGTTTTCCAGCGCGCGCCAGGCAGCATCACGACCGGCGCGATCGCCATCAAAACAAAAAACGATATCATCGACTTTACGAAATAAGCGTTCGATATGTTCGCCACTGGTTGCCGTGCCAAGCGTAGCCACCGCATAAGTGATACCGTGCTGGGCCAGTGCAACGACATCCATATAGCCTTCAACAACGATGACCTGGCTGAGGTTGCGATTACTCTGGCAGGCCTCATAAAAACCATAAAGCTCTTTACCTTTATGGAATAGCGGAGTTTCAGGTGAATTGAGATATTTTGGCGTATCGTCACTCAGTACGCGCCCACCAAAGCCAATGACCCGCCCACGTAAATCTCGAATGGGGAACATGATGCGATGGCGAAAGCGATCATAGTAATCATTGGCACTTTTTTTGATCAGTAGCCCGACTTCGACGAGCTGCTCACGCAGGTGTTCGTCTGAGCCTAGGGCTGTTTGAATAGCGCGCCATTCATCGGCACAAAAGCCTATTGCGAAGCGTTTAGCGATCTGGCCGCTGAGTCCGCGACCCTTAAGATAATCGACGGCTTTATCTTTTTGCGGGTGTTCGCGTAATTGTTTTTGGTAAAAATCATTGGCTTGCCCGGTAAGCGAGAACAAGGCTTTAGTGTTCGTCGATGGGCGTTGCTGTGTGCCGCCGTCCTCGCGTGGTACTTCTAGGCTCAGCGTGTCAGCAAGTTCATGTATGGCTTCGACAAAATCGAGATTGTCGTATTCCATTAGAAAGCCAATAGCAGTGCCATGAGCGCCGCAGCCAAAACAGTGATAAAACTGTTTGCTTTGGCTTACCGTAAATGAGGGTGTTTTTTCGCCGTGAAAAGGACAGCAGGCCTGAAAGTCTTTACCCGCTTTTTTTAGTGTGACGCGTGCGTCAATGAGCTCGACAATGTCGGTGCGAGACAAAATGTCATCGATAAACTGTTGAGGAATTTTGCCCGCCATGAGGTAATTCTATGTTGCGGGTGTCCGGCTGTCAGCCAGTATGTAAGATTTGCTTGAGAATGAAGTGCTTAGAATGGAGCAGCGCTTATAGCGCAGCCAGTTTTTGCTTGATCGTACCGCTAACGGCGCCTAAGTCAGCACGTCCCTGGAGCAGCGGTTTGAGCACGCCCATCAGTTTGCCCATATCTTTGATTGAGCTGGCACCGGTATCGGCAATAGCTTTATCAATGGCAGCGGCGATATCGTCGTCGCTCATTGCAGGTGGCATATAGTCTTGCAATACGGCAATTTCAGCAGTTTCAATAGCAGCGAGTTCGTCGCGACCAGCGTCTTGAAATTGAGCAACAGAATCACGGCGCTGTTTGATCATTTTGTCGATAATGGCCGTTACTTGGCTATCATCAAGTTCTATACGTTCATCGACTTCGCGTTGCTTGATTGCCGCTAAAGTCATACGAATAACGCTTAAGCGCGCCTTATCTTTGGCGCGCATAGCAGCTTTCATGTCTTCAGTGATGCGCTTTTTGAGGGCAGACACGTGACTAGAAGCTTATATAGAGGGGGTGATTAATACAAACGAACGCGACGCGCAACTTCACGGTCGACTTTTTTAGCATGACGCTTAACTGCTGCAGCGGCTTTGCGCTTGCGAACGGCAGTTGGCTTTTCATAAAACTCGCGACGACGGATTTCAGACAAAGTGCCTGCTTTTTCGCAAGTACGCTTGAAGCGACGCATTGCAACTTCAAACGGTTCGTTTTCTTTCATTCGTACTGATGGCATAAAAATCTCAATTCCAGAGGTTTAACAGGTTTTCCTTCAGCTAACCAAAAGGCAAGGCTACGCACAAGGAAAGGCCGGTAATTATAGGCGTTTTGCACCGAGATGCAATTTCTATTGTTGCTTAGCGGGCAGTTTTGTTAAAAATTAAGGCTTTTTTCGCCACAAACACCGCATTTTGGATCTTTTTTGAGATTTAGGCTGCGCCATTCGCATTGTTTGGCGTCAAAGAGCTGAACTCGGCCGACCAAAGTTTGGCCAAAATTGGCGATCAATTTTATGGTTTCCATGGCTTGTAGGCTGGCAATAGCGCCAACAGCGGGGCCAACAACGCCGGCTTGGGAGCAGGTTTCGTTATTGTCGCCGTCCTCTGAATAAAGGCAGGCGTAGCAGGGGTTACTCCTATCGCGAGGATCGAATACGCTAATTTGGCCTTCCATACGTATTGCTGCACCGGAAACTAAAGGGATGTTACTGGCAATTGAAATACGGTTGATGGCATGGCGACTGGTGAAATTATCGGTTGCGTCAACGATAACGTCGACGGCTTGGTCTAACACATGTTGCAGTAATGCGTTCTCATCAATATGGTTGTCAATGCAGTCGATTTCGATATCAGGATTAATATTGTTTAAGGTCGCTTTGGCTGAGTGTGCCTTGTTGGTGCCAATGTCTTCAGTGCCATGGGCGATTTGTCGGTGCAAATTAGTGATATCAACGACATCAAAGTCGGCCAGAGTGATACGGCCGATGCCGGCGCCAGCAAGGTACATGGCAACAGGAGAGCCTAGCCCGCCTAGCCCAATAATGAGTACATGCGCGCTCAGTAACTTTTCTTGGCCGGATATGTCGATATCTGGCAGTAAGATTTGGCGGCTATAGCGTACTAATTGATCATCATTCAGCATGTTTACGTTTGTATAGTGTCTCTCTACGATAGAATGCGATAAATCATTTGTTATGTCATTAGAAAATGCCACTAAAGTTGCAACACGCGGTTAAATCTACAATGCTTCCGGCATTGCTTGATCGATACGGGCGTATATTTAACTACGCTCGTATCGCGCTTAATGAGCGCTGTAATTTACGTTGTACCTACTGTATGCCTGAAGAGGGCGTTGATTTTCAGCCGCCTGAAAAACTATTAAGTAAAAATGAAGTGTCGCGCCTGGTGCGTGTTTTAGCCGCGGCAGGTGTCAATAAAATACGCTTTACCGGTGGCGAGCCGACTTTGCGTAAAGATTTGCCAGAGTTGATTGCGACATCATTGCATACGCCTGGTGTTGATCAAGTTTTTCTTACAACTAATGGTTTGCTATTGCATCGTGTCGCGGATCAGTTAAAGCGAGCAGGTTTGACCGGGTTGAATATCAGTCTTGATAGTTTGCACGCTGATCGTTTTAAAAAAATTACCCGCCGTGCTGGTTTAGAGCAGACATTAGATAATATTAAGCTTGCCCTAGCCAAAGGCTTTGACAGCGTAAAAATCAACGTTGTTGTTATGCGCGGGTTTAATGACGATGAGATAAAGCAATTTAGTGAACTCACACGCGATAATAAAGTGACGGTGCGTTTTATTGAATTTATGCCTTTTGATGCGAAGCAATTATGGTGTGAAGGCGATTATTTGATGCGTGCTAAAGATATCGTTGCCAAGCTACATGGTCTCTATGATGGTTTGATGGCTGATAAAGGCTCCGAGACAGAGCATCATCATTATCGTATAAAAGGTTACCAAGGCGCGGTTGCGGTAATTCCTGCTTTCACGCGCAGCCTCTGCCGCAATTGTAATCGCATTCGCATAACGGCAGATGGTCAGCTACGTAATTGCCTGTATTCTGGGACAGATTATGATCTGCGTGGTTTAATGCGCAGAGATGCGAGCGATGAACAGTTGCTTTTTCAGATTAGAGCAGCGGTTGGCGCAAAAGCGATAGATGGTGTTGAGGCACGTGAACGTAGCACGTCGAAAATTGCTGTATCACGTATCAGCATGACTCAAATTGGCGGGTAAGCCTTTAACTAAAAAGAGTGAAGATGGCAGAGTTTCCTCATAAAAAACCTGAGAATAAATTAAGCCATATCAATAGTGATGGTGAAGCACGCATGGTTGATGTCGGTGATAAAGCCGTGACTGATCGCGAGGCGACAGCGCAAGGTTGTATCAGCATGTCTGCTGTTGCATTCGATTTGTTGGCTGCAGGCAATCATAAAAAAGGCGATGTGCTTTCTGTTGCGCGTATCGCTGGCATTATGGCGGCAAAGCGCACGGCTGATTTAATACCCCTATGTCATACTTTGCCGTTGTCTAAAGTCGACGTTTTGTTTGAGTTAAATACGGATCAGCAGCAAGTGATCTGCCAAGCGGTGGTTCGCTGTCAGGCGCGAACAGGTGTAGAAATGGAAGCGTTAACAGCAGTGCAGATTGCATTGCTGACTATTTACGATATGTGTAAAGCAGTAGATAAGACCATGGTTATTGGTGGTGTGCACGTGCAAAAAAAGACCGGCGGTAAAAGCAGCGATTGGGTTTCGCCCTAAATATTATGTCAGTAACGGTTAAATATTTTGCATCCTTAAGAGAGCATGTCGGGCAGGCGGAGCAACAGTGCCAAGTGCCGGAATGTGGTTGCAGTGCTAGCGAAGTTTGGGCGCAACTTAACGCTTCTCTTGAGTTGCCGAGTAATATTTTAGTCGCAGTGAATCAAGATTATGCCTCGTTAGATACCAGGATAAATGACGGTGATGAAATCGCATTTTTCCCACCAGTGACAGGGGGCTAAAATGCCTGTTGTGCTACAAGAGTTTGAGTTTTTACCGTACCAGCGTCTACAAGAGTACGAAGAGCAATGTCGTAAGCCAGGTGAGTCTGGGGCGGCTGTGACTTTTGTTGGCAGCCTGCGTGATATGCACGAAGATTTTCCTGTCGATGCCATGACGATTGAATGTTATCCAGAAATGGCTTTGCAAGAAATAGAAAAAGTTTGTGATGCGGCTACCAAGCAATGGCAGGTGGATGATTATTTGATCATGCATCGTTACGGCAAGGTTGAGCCTGGAGATGCTTTGGTATTAGTTGCTGTGTGGTCAACACATCGGTCGCAAGCGTTTGATGCTTGTCGCTATATCATTCATTATCTAAAGCATAAGGCGCCATTTTGGAAGCAAGAGCATCACGGTGAGCAGAGTCGTTGGTTGCAAGGTAATACGGATGATAAGGCGGTGAGCGAATGCCACGGCTAATGTTATGTTGATTTTAGGAATAGAAACATCCTGCGACGAAACGGGTTTGGCCTTGTACGATAGCGAACAAGGCTTGCTTGCGCATTGTTTACACAGCCAAATTGATCTACACCAGGAGCACGGAGGCGTTGTTCCGGAATTAGCATCGCGTGATCATGTGCGGCGCATAACACCTTTATTTAATGAAGTATTGTCTGCTGCTAATCGACAGCGTGCTGATATAAGCGCGATTGCTTATACCGCTGGCCCAGGTTTAATTGGTGCATTATTGGTAGGAGCGTCGTTTGCGCGGTCTTTGGCATTTGCTTTAGATATACCGGCATTGCCAATTCATCATATGGAGGCGCACTTATTAGCGCCAATGCTTGAAGAGCAAGCGCCTACTTTCCCCTTTGTTGCCTTATTGGTGTCGGGTGGGCATACGCAGTTGGTGCGTGTTGATGGGATCGGCGAATATGAATTAATGGGTGAGTCGGTTGATGATGCTGCTGGTGAAGCCTTTGATAAGACGGCAAAAATGTTAGGCCTTGATTACCCTGGTGGTCCTGCTTTAGCCAAGTTGGCTGTTGATGGTAACCCTGATCGTTTTCGTTTTCCACGGCCGATGACTAACCGGCCTGGTTGTGATTTTAGCTTCAGCGGCTTAAAAACTCATTCCTTAACGACATTTAGAAAGACTGACGGTAATGACCAGGATAAACGCGATGTGGCGCGTGCCTTTGAAGATGCAGTGGTAGATACCTTGTTGATTAAATGTCGGCGAGCTTTAGACGCGACACAACTTAAGCAGCTTGTTATCGCTGGTGGTGTCAGCGCCAATCATTCCTTGCGCCAACGGTTTGCGGATTATTCCCAGCAATCATCGGTAGAGGTGTATTTTCCGCGAAATGAATTTTGTACCGACAATGGTGCCATGATTGCTTATGCTGGTTTTCGACGTTTTGAATTGAATCCAAATGCCAGTAACGGCACTGATGTGCGGCCACGTTGGCCGCTAAGCGAATTGAGTGTTGCTTAGTCGTTGAGTAAGTTGATTTGTTTGGCGTTTGGCGCAGCAAGTTAAGATGAAGAACCCACTTTTCTTTCTGTGCCATTAAATAGTTTTTGTATATTGGCGCGATGACGCCAAATCAATAATATCGAGATGATGGCAGTGAGTATAATGTACTGATTGTGTTCGGATAAATACCAGGTGTAAAAGGGCGCTGCTATCGCGGCAACAAGAGCACCTAGTGATGAGATTCGGCTGGTCACGGCAACAGTGATCCAAGTTGCTATTAGGGCTAGGCCAACAGGCCACATTAAACCGAGTATGACACCTAGGCTGGTGGCAACGCCTTTTCCGCCTTTGAAATTGAAAAATATTGGGTAGAGATGGCCTAAAAATGCGCAGAGCGCGACCGCTGCCAAAACACTGGTGGTGCCGTCAATCCAAGCGGCAAAAAGTACAGGTATAAGGCCTTTTAGCATGTCGCCAAGTAATACTTGCGCAGCGAGGCCTCTACCGCCAAAGCGTAATACGTTGGTGGCGCCAGGATTGCCAGAGCCTTGTGTTCTAGGGTCTGGCAGACCAGACAGGCGACAAAGAATAATGGCGCTGGACAGTGAGCCAAAGAAATAAGCCAGCAGGCAAAGTGCGATAGGTATCATCATTAGCTATGGTATTTTAGTTGAACTCTGACTGGTTACGAAATTGTTAAGCCGCTATAGTGCCACAAACTTTATATGAAGATTGGTAGTGATTGATGGATATTATTTATCTCAGCGAACTTAAAATTGAAACTGTAATTGGTATTTGGGACTGGGAACGCAAGATTAAGCAAGAAGTTGTCATTAATCTTGAGATGGGAGCAGATATTGCGCGAGCGGCAGAGTCAGACCAAATTGATGACACCTTAAATTATAAGGCGGTGGCTAAGCGTCTTATTCAATACGTAGGTGATAGCGAATTTCAGTTGGTTGAAACCTTGGCTGAGCGTATCGCAGGTATTATTCGCGATGAATTTGACGTGCCTTGGGTGAAAGTTAAGATTAATAAACGCGGCGCAATTAGAGGCGCGCGTGATGTCGGTGTTTTGATTGAGCGCGGCACTAAAATCTGATGGCACAAGTGTATCTCAGTGTTGGCAGCAATGTAGATCGAGAGAAAAACATTCTCTCTGCTTTAGATGACCTGGCTGAACGGTTCGGTGACTTAGAGTGCTCGCCGGTTTATGAGAGTGTTGCGTTTGGTTTTGATGGTGATAATTTTTATAATTTAGTGCTTAGCTTTGATACTGAAGAATCTGTGTATGAGGTTGCAAAAATACTGCGAGCTATTGAAGATAAACGTCAGCGCGTGCGCGATGGTGTTAAGTTTAGTTCTCGTACCTTAGATTTAGATTTAATTCTTTATGATGACCTAGTGCTAACGGATGGTCGTATTCGTATTCCGCGTGAAGACATTGAACAATACGCTTTTGTCCTGCAACCGCTAGCCGATATCGCTCCTGATCATATCCACCCTGAGTTGGGTAAAACTTATACTGAGATGTGGGCGAAGTTTGATCCTGAACAAGTGAAGCAAGACGTAGTGCCGCTTCAGTGGCCGCTATAAATAGCACGCTATTTATAGCGAGCGACCACCATCGACCGCAATAATTTGTCCGGTAATGTAGCGGGTATCGCGCGCTAAAAACAATACGGTTTTAGCAATATCGATAGGTTCGCCAAGCCGTTGCAATGGTATCTCGCTAATGATCTTTTGTTTGTTTTCTTCGCTAGGTTCATTGGCTGGCCAAAGAATGGCGCCGGGTGCAATGCCGTTGACACGTATATTGGGTGCTAATTCTACGGCTAATGAACGCGTTAGCATAGCTAAGCCCGCTTTAGCCGCGCAGTAAACACTATGCTCTTGTAGCGGTTTTTCAGCATGGATATCAACGATATTAATAATACAGCCTTGTTGTTTTGCTAATTCCTTTGCGGCATATTGGGCGATAAAGAAAGGCGCTTTCATGTTACTGCCGATGAGGTCGTTCCATTCATCTTCTTTGGTTTCGCCGACTTTGGTGGGGTAAAAGCTAGAAGCATTGTTAACGACTAGGTCTAGTCGTTGCCATGGTTGCAATGCCGCTTTTATGAGTCGATCAATATCTTTAATTTTCAGTAAATCGGCAGGAATACCGTGAGCAGACCCTGGTCGAATTGTATTAAGTTCTTTGGCGAGTTTAGAAGCCGCTTCTGCTGATTGGCGATAGTGGATAAGGACATTGTAGCCCGCGGCATGGAGGTGTCGGCATAGCGTAGCGCCGACGCGTTGTGCGCCGCCAGTAACTAGTGCGACTTTATGTTCTTGCATGGTGCTTCCTAAAAGTTTTGATTGTTATGATCGTTTTGCTGATTACGTTAATGCCTATTACAATAGCAGTATGTCATTAGATAATAACCCGCCGGGTAATAATTCAGGATCAATCCCCAGTGACTGGCCAAAGCCAAGTGCTGAGGCTATTTTGCATAGCCAGGCTTTGGTTGAATATATCAAGTCAGATATTAATGAGCAGGGTGGAGTCATCGATTTTGCGCGTTATATGCAACATGCGCTCTATGCTCCTGGCCTTGGCTATTATACCGCTGGTTCTAATAAGTTTGGTTCAGCAGGTGATTTTGTTACCGCACCAGAAATTTCTCCCTTATTCGGTCGTTGTATCGCCAGGCAATGTCGGCAAGCGATGCCAGAAATAGAGGGTGATGTCGCTATTCTTGAGGTTGGCGCAGGGTCGGGTAAATTGGCGCGCGATATTTTATGTGAATTGTCCGCCTTAGATAGCTTGCCTCAGCGTTATTTCATACTAGAAAGTAGCGCAGATTTACGTCAACGCCAGCAAGCTTTATTGCAAGACAGTGTGCCTGAATACTTTGCGCAAATTGAATGGCTCGACGCGTTGCCGTCAACACCGTTTTCAGGAATCATCGTAGCGAATGAATTGCTCGATGCGCTACCGGTCAATCGTTTGGTAAACCAAGAAGGTGGGTTTAGGGAGCTAGGTGTCTCACATGATAATGGCCAGCTGCACTACGTCGAGCTGTCTGGTGATACCGCCGCGATAAGCAATTTAAATCAGCGTATTGCTCCGTTATTAACGGAGTTTGATAGCGCTTATACGGCTGAATTATGTTTAACGATGGACGCATGGTTGGTTAGCTTGGCGCAGTGCTTAGAGCATGCGCTAGTGCTATTAATCGATTATGGCAGCGCGCGCGCTGAGTATTATCATCCACAGCGAGTGCACGGTAGTTTACGCTGTCATTATCGTCATCACGCCCATGATGACCCGTTTATTTACCCTGGTTTGCAAGATATTACCGCGCATGTTGATTTTACCGCTGTTGCTGAAATGGCAGTCGATAATCAATTAGAAGTGCTGGGGTATACCAGTCAGGCTTATTTTTTAATGTCCTGTGGTTTGGCAGATATGGTTGATATGGAAGAAGTGAGTGACATTGAGCGTATTGAGTTGGCGCAGCAGGTGCGGCGCCTGACTATGCCAGGTGAAATGGGTGAGACGTTTAAAGTGATTGCGTTGGGCCGTAATTGCTATACCGATTTAATGGGTTTTTCTCTGCGTGATATGCGTGGCAATCTATAGAGATAGCCGAATTAGTGACGATACAGTGGTATTGATAGGACTTAATTAAATTATAGGGTCCTGTTCTACTTTTAGGAGTGTGAGATGGATTTCATATCAGCAACAATATTGTTGTTTATGATTATGGACCCACTTGGCAATATTCCGCTTTATCAAGTGGTGACCGATAAACTGCCTGTAGAACGCCGCCGTTTTGTAGTGGTTCGTGAGCTTCTTTTTGCCTATATTATCTTATGTGTATTCTTGTTCGCCGGAGAGCATATTCTCGGTGTTCTAGGTCTAGAAAACTCTTCCTTAAGTATTGCTGGTGGCGTGGTCTTATTCTTAATTGCCATACGCATGGTGTTTCCTACCCAGCATGGTCAGTTGGTTGATGACAACGATAATGATCCGTTTATTGTCCCGCTGGCGGTGCCCTTTGTCGCAGGCCCATCAGCGATTGCAGCTTTGCTATTATTGGGCAGTCGCTACCCAGAGCAAATGTGGTCATGGTTTGGTGCCTTGAGTATGGCTTGGGTTGCAGCGGCATTGATATTGGTTGGCACAGAACCGCTTATGCGAGTTTTAGGTAAGCGTGGTTTACGCGCAATCGAAAAATTGATGGGGATGTTGTTAATTATGATATCAATACAAATGCTGCTGGATGGTATTAGCGCTTATATACAAACTACGATGGCTGCAGTTTGATAGTCGAAGGATTATAGTGAAACAATTAATGGTAGTGAGGCATGCTAAGGCTGGATGGGGCGGTTCTGGTTTGGCCGATTTTCAGCGACCGCTTAATGAGCGCGGTGTTAGCGATAGTTTAGTTATGGCGCAACACCTGTTAGAGAAAAGCATTGTGCCGCAATATATTGTATCGAGCCCAGCTTTACGGGCACTGACAACGGCTAAGCAGTTTGCTGAGACATTGGGTATAAAGACTGCTGATTTTGCTACGGACAAATGTATTTATGAAGCAAATAGCGATACTTTACTCGATGTCGTCTGGGGCCTTGATGATCGCCACGATAAGATCATGTTAGTGGGCCACAATCCAGGGCTATCTGACATGGTTCGTGCGTTGGTAGCACAGAATATCGACGAGTTATCAACCTGTGAAGTTATCACTATTCAGTTTGACTGTGACCAGTGGCATCAAATTGATTCGCGTTCAGGCAGCACGTTTTTTAGTGCCGCGCCGCAAAGATAGTAGCATGATTAAGAGCATCTATACGGCGTAGCCGTCCATGCTAAACTTGATATCAGCAAGGGTTTTATTTTTGTCATAAAAACCTGTTGTAATTGGTGGTTTTATATTACGTTGGATTCAATGACACAAATGGCCGAAGAGATGAATAGCGACGTTGCTGGTGGTGCCCAGAGCCTTACCGCAAAATATTTTGTCGATAAAGAAGTAAGCTGGCTCTATTTCAATGAGCGTGTATTGCAAGAAACGCGTGACCACAGCGTGCCCATCATTGAGCGTATACGGTTACTTGGTATTGTTTCAAATAACCTTGACGAATTTTTCCGCGTTCGCGTCGCAGACGTGCGGCGACGTATTCTATTAGAGGATGCGCAAAATGCCACGCAATCGGTCGCGGCTAAGCTGCTTAGAAAGTTGCAGCGACAGATTGCAACCTTACAAGAAAATTACAACCGGACATACAACGATCTCTTTAATGAGTTAAAGAAAAACCATATCTATTTTTTAACTGAAGAAGATTTAAGTGATGGTCAGCGCCGTTATCTGCGAAAATATTTTAGAGAATCGATATTGCCAGTGTTGGCGCCGATCATGCTGGATGAAGGGAGTCGTCTTCCGACCCTGTCAGAGGAGCTCGTTTATTTAGCACTGAAAATTGATTACAACAATAAAAATCCGCGTAATAAGCCTTATGCTGTGCTCGAAGTGCCAACGGATAAAATACCGCGCTTTATTCAAATTCCTAGCAAGCGATCAAAACGTATTAAGCGTCTTATCATGCTTGATGATGTCTTGCGTATTGGGCTTGATGAAATTTTTACAGGGCTGATTGATTTCCAATCGATCAGTGCTTATACCATTAAGCTCACGCGCGATGCAGAGTTGACTATTGGTGATGGGATCACGCAAAGTTTGCTCGATAAAATGTCTTTTAGTTTAAAAGGGCGTCATGCGGCGCAACCAACGCGGTTGATGTATGAGCGTGGTATGCCAAAAGCGATGGTTGCCTTCTTTATGAAGCAACTTAACTTGTCAGATTACGATAGTGTTACCCCTGGTGAAAAATATCATAATTTTAAAGATTTTATGAGTTTTCCAAATTTAGGCCCAGCCTATTTGGAACACAAACCATTGCCAGCTATAGCGTGTTCAGCAATTGATGCAGAGATAACAACATTTGATGCGGTGAAAAAAAATGATGTGTTTTTGCATTATCCTTACCAAAGTTTTGCCTATTTCACTAATTTTTTGCGTGAGGCAGCACTTGATTCACGTGTAACTGAAATTAGAATGTCTGTTTATCGCGTGGCAAGTGAGTCGCGAGTGATGAATTCACTGATTAATGCTGCGCAAAATGGTAAGGCAGTGCATGTAATTGTTGAGTTACAAGCGCGCTTTGATGAGAAAGCTAATATTGGTTGGGCGCAGCGTTTAACCGAGTCAGGTGTAAAGGTCTCTTTTGGTATTCAAGGGCTTAAATTTCATTCTAAGATTTGTCTGATTAAGCGCGTGGAAGAAGGCACTGAAGTTAATTATGCCGTAGTTGGCACCGGTAACTTTCATGAAAAAACGGCGCGTGTTTATACCGATTTTGCAGTCTTTACCGCCAAGCCAGAAATTACACGGGAAGTTGAAAAAGTCTTTGAGTTTTCAGCGAACAGTTATCGTCGATTTAACTTCGAACATTTACTGGTTTCGCCAATTAATTTTCGTGATCAATTAAGAAAGAAAATTGATGATGAGATGGTCAATGCTCGCTCGGGGAAGACAGCATGGATATTCATCAAAGTTAATAATCTTTCTGATGGAGAGTTGGTAGATAAGTTATATGAGGCAAGCCGCATTGGGGTAAAAGTAAAGATTATCGCTCGCTCTATCTGCTCATTAGTGCCGAATGTTCCAGGTGTTAGTGAAAATATTGAAGCGATTAGTATCGTTGGTCGTTTTCTTGAGCATTCGCGTGTCTATGTATTTGCCAATGATGATAACCCAAGTGTCTATATTAGTTCAGCAGACATGATGACAAGAAATATCGATCATCGCGTTGAAGTGAGCTTACCGATTTATGATGAGCAAATAAAACGACGAATCATCGATATTTTGCGATTGCAGTCGAATGATAATTGTCGTGCTCGAATGATAGATGAGGCGCATAGCAATGCCTATGTGCCGAGAGGTAATCGTCGTAAAGTGGATTCGCAAATTGCGATTCATGAATATATCACAGCAGCAGAATCTGGGCGTGGGCAACAGGCGCTAAAAACTTTATTAGACCAGCGTCAAACGGCCTTGATATAGTGCGCAGGGATGAGAACGTAATTGGTGTAATAGAACAATGAGTGATGGACGTGTCGCCGCATTAGATTTGGGTTCTAATAGCTTTCATTTACTTATAGCAAGAATAGATAGCGATAAAATTCGATACCTCGACCGCCACAAGGAAATGGTGCGTCTGGCCGAAGGTTTAGATTCAAATAACAAATTAAGCGAAAAAGTTGCTGAGCGAGCTTTTGCTGCCTTACATCGTTTTGCGGAAATTATTAATGGTATCGATGTCGAGTCGGTACGTGTTGTCGGTACGAATACCATGCGCACGATGCGAGATGGTGATGCTTTTCTAGAAAAAGCTGAATCAATTCTCGGTGTGCCTATTAATATCATCAGCGGTATCGAAGAGGCACGCTTAATTTATTTAGGCGTAACACAAGATTTAGCGCCTAGTGAAGAGAAGCGTCTAGTTGTAGATATCGGTGGTGGTTCAACAGAGCTAATTATCGGTAAAGGTATTGCACCGAAAAAACTAGAAAGCCTCTATATGGGTTGCGTGTCGTATAACTGTCGATTTTTTAAAGATGGAGAGATAAATCAAGAGCGATATGACAAGGCGCTGCGCGCTGCACGTAGAGAGTTGTGGGCACACGCTGATCAGTTTTCTAAGGAGAGCTGGGGTGAGGCAGTAGGTTCGTCAGGTACTATCCGTAGCGTTGGTGAAATAGTTAATCATCATTGGCCAGATGAGCACGATATCACTTTGCATAGCTTAGACAAGCTAGCGAAAAAATTAATTAAGTTTGGTCATAGTGATGCTATTGAGCTTGTAGGATTAAAAGAAAATCGTCGGCCTGTTATTATGGGTGGCGTGGTCATACTGCATGCGATATTTTTAGAATTAACTATTGAGCGTATGCAAGTATCAAGCTACGCAATGAAAGAAGGGATTATCCACGATTTGGTGGGCCGCGTGCGGCGATCTGATGCGCGTGATATTACAGTGTCAAATATGATGGTCAACTACCGTGCCGATGAGTTGCAATCGAGTTGCGTAGAAGCGCACGCCATATCACTATTGAAACTGCTAAAAAATGATCTCACTACGAAAATAAAGCCCGCTCAGAGACTAATATCCTGGGCCGCTAGTTTGCATGAAATAGGGTTAACAATTTCTCATAGTGGTTTTCAAAAACACAGTGCTTACATTATTTTAAATGGGGATATGCTGGGCTTTTCGAAGCTAGAACAAAAACAAATCAGTTTTATTGTACTAAATCAGCGCCGACGGATACGAGCGGTAGCTGAAAGCTATCATTTCACCGCAGATTGGCTGTTGGTGCTGGCCTTTCGTTTGGCATGTTTATTTTGTCGCGCAAGAAAAGATGAAGAGCTGCCTCAGCTTCGATTCAAAATAAGTAAAAAGAAATTTGTTGTGAAAATAGACGAGGAATGGCTGGCAAATCATCCGCTGACGAGCGAAGAGTTAGAAGCAGAAAGTCATTATTGGATTAGTCAGGACATTCAATTTAAATTGTCATTGCTGTCTAGTGAGTCTGATGCAGACCAGCAAAGTATTACGGTAGGCTAATGTCGCTGTTGCAGCAGCTAACGCAGCATGCTGTACGAGATTTATACTGCGCCTGTTTTGGCAAAGATTTAATGGCATCCGGATGTAATGTTGCCAGCTTTAATGAGGTGAATATTCATTTTTCTCATTTGGAACAATGGTTTTTAGATTTAGATAAAAACCCAAATACCTTGCTTGACCACATCTCATCGCTGAAAAGTACACGGCTCGGCATCTATTATGAGGCGCTATGGGAATACTATTTACGCTACGCCGGCGTAGCCGACTTGTTGGCAAAGAATAGACAAGTTAGAAAAAATAAACAGACGATCGGCGAGTACGATTTCGTCTATTACTGCCGCCGACGTCAAATTCATATCCATCTCGAAACGGCGATAAAGTTTTATATCGGTGTGCAGGGTTGTGATGCAGAAAGCCAGCCGTTTAAGCTCAGCTCTTGGATAGGCCCGGCGCGCGGTGACCGGCTAGATATAAAATATACAACGTTGATTGATAGGCAAATGCGGCTATCAACAACCGAAGAAGGGTGTGAGTCATTGCATGAGCTTGGAGTGGAGGGTGTTAGCTCAGAGCTTGCGTTAAAAGGTATGCTGTTTTATCCGGCTTCTGTTCTGGGTATGCAAAGCCCAATAGATTCTGAGTCGAGTCATAGTAGGGGTATACGGCTAAGAGAAGATGAATTGTTGCTATTGTTGAGTGAAGACGAAAACAGCAGTTGGGTAGTGCTAGAAAGAAGAGAGTGGTGTTCGCCATTTTTACTTAGCGATAAAGACAGGCTACTAACGGCTAGAGAGCTAAAATCTTTTTTTCTGAATTATTTTTCTAGCAAAAAAGAGAACTTGGTTTTCATGCCAATTCAAATAGCCGAGATGAATAAAGGTGTGTTATGGCAAGAAAAGCAACGTTATTTTATTGTCGATGATGACTGGAATAAAGTGAACTAAAATAGTGGCTTAGGTGTTTTTAATGTCATCTTGAAATTTCGAACTTGTCATTATCGAAACGGGGATTAATTTTTAATTAATCATCGCTTATTTGTAATAAGCGAATAGTATATGGTGGGTTGATCGATAAAGTAGCTAGGGTGTCGCTAATGATGTTGGCGTTACTTTCATTGATGGCTTCGTATGAATTTTTACGCGTATGTTCGAGAACAGTATTCATGTCAGTCATGGTGCAACGCTGTGCGTTGTTATTGGTGCGTGCGTATTCAAACAAGTCATTAATTAAGGCTTGCATTCGTGTTGCCAATTTTGTATAGGTTTCGATATAAAATTGACTATCGTCTATCTCTATTGGGTTTAATGAACAATAGCGGCGCAGGCATAACGCTCTAAAAAGGTATTCGCCGCAAGAGGTCTGCTGTAATAGAAGCCTTGCATGATTGTGCAACCATAAGATTTAACACGGCTGACTTTATCCCAGCTATCTACGCCTTCTGCGATGACTTTGAGGTCTAAGTTTTTTGCTAAGTTAATAATCGACGATGAAATTGCCGCGTCGACGGAGTTGTCGAGAACATGGTTGATATAAGAGCGGTCAACTTTCAAGCGATCAAAGCAAAAATGTTTTAGATAAGGCAACGAACTAAAGCCGGTACCAAAGTCATCGATAGTTAGGCTAACACCGAGGTTTTTGATTTTCTTCAACGTATGTAAATTACGTTCGGTGTTGCTGAGCAAGGTGCTTTCAGTGAGCTCTAAGTCGAGTTGACTGGCTTGGAGGCCGGTTTTGCTAAGTATTTTAGCAATGGTTTTTGCAATGTCTTCCTGGGTAAATTGCAATGCTGAGAGATTGACGGAAATGGTCGTGTTTGTATTGATTTTGCCTTTCTTGACCCAGCTTGCCCAGTTTTGGCAGGCTGTTTTTAATACCCACTCACCGACTTCAACAATATGGCCGCTGTCTTCAAGTAAGGGAATGAATACGGACGGTAATACTGAGCCTAGCTCCTTATTGTTCCAACGTAATAATGCTTCAGCGCCAACTAGCTCATGTGTTTCGGCATCGATTTGAGGCTGATAGTGAAGATGAAATTCATTGTGTTCTAAAGCATGATTGAGTAGGGCAGAAATATTGTCGCCTGGAGAATTAATCTCTTTTATGTTGCGCATAAAGTATTTGTAGGTATTGCGGCCTGCTTTTTTGGCGTGATACATGGCGATGTCAGTTTGCTTTATCAGTGTTTCGGCAGGAATTTCTACCTGGCCATCATAAAATGAAATGCCGATACTAGCGCTGATGTTAACTTGCATGCCATTAATTTCAATCGATTGACTTAAGCTGTTAACAATTTTTTGGGTGATACGCTTGGCATTACGACAATCTTTGATATTCTCAAGAATAACAGTGAATTCATCGCCACCTAGTCTTGCGACTAAATCTTGTTTTCTTACACATTTAGAAAGCCGTTGCGCGCATTCGCGCAATACGTGATCACCGGCATCATGGCCATATTGATCATTGATCTCTTTAAAATGATCAAGATCGAGAAACATGAGCGCCATGCGTTCTTTTGTGCGATCGCATCGCTGCATAGATTGTTGTAAAGTATTGAAAAATAAATTTCGACTGGCCAAGTTAGAAACAGGATCGTGAAAAGCCAAACTTATTAAGTTGAGTTCGTACTCTTTGCGATCAATTGCATAATGCAGCGTACGTAAAAGGTGTGCTGCATCGGCGACATTTTTGGGTATATAGTTTTGAGCGCCGAGGCGCACGGCTGCTAATGCGTTATCTTCTTCGTTGTTGCTAGATAAGACAACGATAGCTAGCTCAGGGAAGTGTTCATGTAGAGTATCTATAGTATTAAGCCCTTGTGAGTCGGGCAGATTCAAATCAAGCAACACTACATTATGTGCATAGCGGTTGAGCCGTTTAATGGCGTTCGCTAGAGTTTTACTATGGGTAATGTGGCAGTGATGACCGGCGATGGCTGCTGATATAAAACGTGCGTCGAAGCGATCATCCTCGATATGCAAGACGCGTATTATTTTGGCTTTACCGACGGGAACGATCTCAGTAGTTGTATTGGTAAGCATAGAATCCCTCCGAGCATGTCATGCTCTAGTCTGCAATTAGAGCTAAATCCTTTCGCTCATAGTCACTAGTTTAGTAGCCTACTATGAGCTTACCTTAGCATAATTAGGAGGCTGCGCGATGAGGCCTTCACCGAAGTTATGCTTTTGTGATAATTGTGTTGAGGGTGTGGTGCTAGGCAGCCATACTATTGGGACTGCATATGTCTAATTGTTATCATGCAGCTGTGGGTGTTAGCTAATAGCGTTGCCCGCAGCTTGCTGATCAGCATGATAAGACGAGCGAACCAATGGACCGCTCGCGACATTGCTAAAGCCAAGCTCTTCGCCTAATACTCTTAATTCATTAAACTCATCTGGATGAACAAAACGTTCTACCGGTAAGTGATATTTGCTCGGTTGTAAGTATTGCCCTAATGTGAGCATGTCACAGTCATGTGCTCTAAGGTCGCGCATGACTTCGGCAACTTCGTCTAAGCTTTCACCAAGACCTAACATGAGACCGGATTTGGTCGGCACATCGGGATACAGTGCTTTGAAACGCTTAATCAGGTTTAGTGACCAAGCATAATCTGAACCTGGTCGAACCGCTTTATACATGCGTGGAATGGTTTCGAGATTATGATTAAATACATTGGGTGGCGATTGTTTAATGATTTCTAATGCAATATCCATACGGCCACGAAAATCAGGGACTAAGATTTCGATTTTGGTGCTAGGTGATTGCTTGCGAATGGCATCGATACATTGAACAAAGTGCCCGGCACCACCATCACGTAGATCGTCACGGTCTACCGAAGTGACAACGACGTATTTCAATTCCATTGCTTTGATTGTGCGGGCTAAGTTATTAGGCTCGTCTGCATCGAGTGGGTTGGGGCGACCATGGCCGACATCGCAAAATGGGCAGCGTCGCGTACAAATATCACCCATGATCATAAAGGTTGCGGTGCCGTGACTAAAACACTCGCCTAGGTTTGGGCAAGAGGCTTCTTCACAGACGGTGTGTAAATGATTTTCACGTAAAATTGCTTTGAGTCGAACCACCTCAGGCAGATTAGGCGCACGTGCACGAATCCAGCTAGGTTTGCGAGCCATAGTGGTCGTTGGTTGAACCTTAATAGGTATGCGGGCAACCTTGTCGGCCCCGCGCAATAAAACACCGGTTTTATTACGTGGGGCTTTGTTTTGTGCCGTCTTAATTTCGGGGCTAAGTGCCTTGGGTTCGGTCATTTGTTATTACTGCGTGCTCGTCAATCAATAGCCCAGTGTAACCGAAAATATGCTGAATTTGGGCGCAAAGGGTATCACTGGCACTGCCAAATGTATGATTGAGTCCCAGTGTTTGAAGGTCGGTGACGCTGAGATTGGCGTAGCCACAAGGGTTAATACGGGAAAATGGAGCGAGATCCATATTAACGTTGAGGCTAAATCCATGGTAAGCACGGTGACGGCGAATACGCAAACCCAGTGCAGCTATCTTGGCTTCGTCAACATAAACCCCCGGAGCCCCGTCTCGCCGAACGCCTTGGATATGATTATCAGACAAAAAATTGATTAACACCTGTTCGGTTTTAGCAACAAACCTCTTTACGCCAAGGTTTAATCTTTTTAAATCGAATAGCATGTAGCCAATAAGTTGACCGGGCCCATGATAAGTCACTTGTCCGCCGCGATCACTGCGCACTACGGGAATGTTGCCAGCATTCAATATGTGTTCTTCCTTACCGGCGCGACCTAAAGTAAAAACAGGATTGTGTTCCGTTAGCCAAAGCTCATCGTTAGTGTCTTCGTTACGTGTATCAGTAAACGCCTGCATTGATTTGAGCATGGCGTTATAGTCGTTGCGAGCAAAGTAACGACAAGTTAATTTCATTCGGTCTGTCTCAGGCTATTTAGGATAGCGTCAAAGCACCATCATGATGTCATCGTGCTTATTGAAGGCAATATATAACTCGTCGAGTTGTTTTCGGCTTTGTGCTTGAATGGTCACAGTAATCGAGATAAAGCGCGCGCCTTTACTATGACGTTCTTTGATAGAGGTTTGATGCTCGGTATCAACATGAATATTGAGAATTTTTTCTACAGAGTCCTGTAAGGCACGCTCACTTTTACCTATGACTTTGATTGGGAAATCACAAGGAAATTGTAAGCCGAGTTCTTCATCGCTAGCGCTCATATCATATTACTGATTGCGTAGTGTTTGTTTAAACTGATTGAAAAGTTTTTGCATCACTTGGCAAGCCGGTCCTATCTTTCCACTATTGATGGGTTTACCGTTAAGTTCTATCACCGGTGCAATTTCTTTGGTCGCACTAGTCACCCATATCTCATCAGCACTGAGCAGTTGCTGTTCGCTGATTTCTGTTTCCGCGATCGCGACATTATTTTCTTCGGCTAATTCGACAACAATGTCACGGGTAATGCCAGGCAGAATCTGGTTGCTCTTTTGGGGTGTAAGAATGACGCCATCTTTAACAATAAATACGTTGCTCGCGGCTCCTTCTGTCAGCACACCGTCACGTAATAAAATAGCTTCTTGGCAACCCCTATCGATGGCTTGCTGACGTAATAATAAATTGCCTAACAAGGCAGTTGATTTTATATGGCACCATTGCCAACGAATGTCTTGCAAGGTTATTGCCTTGATAGGAGCTTGTTGAGAAGCAGGCAAAGGCTTGCTCATAGCAAATATGGTTGCTGCACTCGTTTCAGGAAATGCGTGATCGCGTTCAGCAACACCGCGTGTGATCTGAATATACAGTGATTGATCGCCTGCCTGATTTTCTTCAATAAGCTGGTTTAATACCGTTGCCCATTTTTCATCAGAGTAGGGGTTGTCTAAACGGATAGCGCTTAAACTATTATTTAAACGTAGTAAGTGCTCATCAAGTCGAAAGGCGACACCGTGGTAAACAGGTATGACTTCATAAACGCCATCACCGAAGACAAAGCCGCGGTCTAGTGGCGAGATAGTCACTTCGGATAAAGGAACAAATTGACCATTGATGTAGGCTGTAGATGAAGTATTCATGGTGCGCTATTCAAAGAATAATAAGACGGTATCCTTGAGGCGCTGTATTAAACCACCTTCGCTATACTCATCTAATGCAATAACAGCTTGTTCGACTAGGACTTCTTCGCCGAAAGTAACGGTGGCGATACCAAGTTTAGAATTTTTTTCTATTGGCGCTATGATTTGTTCTTGTATCTGAATCGTTGCTGATAAAGCATCGTCTTGGCCGCGTGGAATAGTAACGTAAATATCTTCATTAACTCCGACGCTGATTTGATCACGATTGCCTTTCCAAAGCTTGCTTGTGGATAAGCTTTCACCTGCTACATATAAACGGCGCGTTTCAAAAAAACGGTAACCGTAGTTAAGCAATTTTTGGCTTTCTCTGGCACGAGCATCGGGGCTTTTGGTGCCAAGTACGACTGAAATCAAACGCATGCCATCGCGTAGTGCTGAAGTGACTAAACAATAACCGGCTGAACTGGTGTGGCCTGTCTTAACGCCATCGACGGTGTCATCGCGCCAGAGTAACTTATTACGGTTAGGCTGTGTGATGTCATTATAAGTAAATTCTTTTTGTGAATACCATGGGTAATAAGCCGGGAAGTTGGCGATTAATGCGCGCGTTAAAATCGCCAGATCAGTTGCTGTGGTGTAGTGCTCTTTGCCAGGTAGGCCTGATGCATTTTGAAAATTAGAACTAGTCATGCCAAGCAATTTTGCTTCATGATTCATCAGCTCGGCAAATGCACCTTCGGTGCCTGCGACGTATTCTGCTAAAGCAACGGTAGCATCGTTGCCAGATTGAATAATCATGCCTTTAATTAAATTTTCTACACTGACTTTAGAGCCAGCTTCAACAAACATGCGTGATCCACCTGTGCGCCACGCGGTCTCACTAATTAGTACTTCATCGGCAAGTCCAATATTGTTTTTTTCTAGCTCGGTAAAAACGATATAGGCTGACATCAGCTTTGTCAGACTGGCTGGTTCCAGTCTTTCATCTGCTTTGCTACTAGCAATGATTTTCCCAGTGTGGAAATCTTGTAAAATATATCCGCTGGCGGCAACGGCTGGTGCTGCGGGGATAGGCCTTGGTGCGGCGAGCAATGAAAAACTCACGCTGAGTAGAGCGATGAGAAGAATGCTAGATAGTAGTGAAACAACAGAAGTGTGGTGGTTCAAAAATGTTTTTGCTGGCATGACGTTGTTATAAGGCCGTTGTAATAGATGTCTATTCTAACGTGTCCTAGCGTGCACGTCTGGCAAATTTAGTGATATATGGGGCTGATGAGGCTTAGCGCGGTGGTTCAGAAATAATGCGGCTGCTAGGAAAGCCAATGCGTTTTAGTTTTGTGTGGACACGATCGGCATCATCTCTACTGGAGATAGGCCCAATGCGAACGCGATAGAGCTTTTCGGTTTCGCTATAGTGGGCATCAATACGCAGGCGTGGCCCTAGGCGTTGGTAGAGGTTTTTTTGCATGTTTTCAGCGTTATGACTATTGTTGAAAGCACCTATTTGAACAAATAAACGTTCATTGGCTGGCGTGACGCTGGCCTTAGGTGTTTTCGGCCTAGAGGCGCTGACTCTGCTAGGCTTTTTTTGTACTTTTTTCTGTAGAGGTGGCTTTTTTACTGATTTTCCATAGCGGCCAGGGGCAATGGCGCGAATTTCAACACGTCCTGTTCCTGAGCCAATGATATTGAGCTTTTTCGCTGCAGTGTGCGACAAATCAATAATTCTACCAGCGACAAAAGGGCCGCGGTCGTTAACTTTAACAATGACTTTACGGCCGTTATCGAGGTTGGTCACTTCAACATAGGTAGGTAATGGCAAGGTTTTATGCGCTGCCGTCATTGCGAACATATTGTAGGGTTCGCCGCTGGATGTGCGTTTGCCATGAAATTTAGTGCCGTACCAAGATGCCACGCCACGTTGGACAAAACCTTTATTGCTGTTTAATACGTGATAACGTTTTCCGAAGACAACATAAGACTTGGGGTTGCCATATTTGCTGCGTGGTTCACGCTTTGGTACCGCATTGGGAATTGATGCGATATCGACACTACGATTAGGCGCGCCATCACTGGCCGTTGGCCTTTTGAATGTGCCGTTCCCCTTTTTTGGTGAGCTGCTACAAGCAGTAAGAGCTAGTGCAAATATTAATAGTGCGGCGCAAGTTTTAATTGGCTGAGACATATTATTTAGTGCACGTTATGACGCTTCATTTAACGCCGTGTTCCTAGCCTTTTTAATTTCGAGGCTTAGTTGATGTGCTGCCATGGCGTAAAGCGCACTGTGGTTATAGCGAGTGATGACGTAAAAATTATTTAGCGCAATCCAATATTCTTTATTCGCTGGTTGTGTAAGCTCTATCAACGATGCTTTTTGAGTATTGTCTGTATCTGCAGTAAAATTTAGGCCGTGATCAGAAAATTCAGTCAGCGCGGTGTGTGGTTTGAGGCCACGCTCAACAAGTGTTTGATACTTATCGCCGCTGACTTTAGTTGAGATAACCACATCTCCACCGGCTTTCCAGCCGTGCTTTTTAAAATAATTGGCGACGCTACCAATGGCATCAACAGGATTGTTCCAAAGATCACGAATACCATCGCCATCAAAATCGACGGCGTAGTGACGATAGCTGCTGGAAATAAATTGTGGAATACCCATGGCGCCAGCGTAAGAGCCTTTAATACTAAATGGGTCGGCATTTTCTTCGCGTACTAGTAACAAATATTGCTCTAGCTCGCTTTTAAAAAATTTGCTGCGTTTTGGATAATCGAAACCCAGTGTGGCGAGCGAATCGATAACGCGATAACGACCTTTGTGTTCGCCGTAACGGGTTTCAACACCGATAATTGCAGTAATAATATGGGCGGGTACGCCATATTCTTTTTCTGCGCGAGCCAATGTGTCTCTATGTGCGTTCCAAAATGTTACACCTTTGTTTATGCGGTTGGGTTTAACGAAAATTTTTCGATATTCATGCCATTTTAATTTCTTTTCAGCAGGGCGAGAAATTGCTTCGATAATTTTTGGCTTTAATTCGGTTTTGCTAAACCATTCTTGCAGTTGTTTCTTGTCGAATTGATGTTCAGAAACCATTTTGTCGATAAACTGTTTTACATCATCACGTTCGTTTAGGTTGCCGGCTTGCGCTGTGCTGAAGCCAATCAATGCGCCCAATGCTAATGCTAGAATAGGTTTAATCACGTCAGTTCTCACTAATTGCGAATCATTTTTCGATGGGTGTGAATCGACATTAAGACACCGAAGGCCGCCATAATTGTCACCATCGAGGTACCACCATAACTCATTAAAGGCAACGGCAGCCCAACAACGGGTAGTAAGCCGGAAACCATGCCAATATTAACAAAAACATAGACAAAAAAGGTTAATGTCAGGCTGCCCGCGAGCAGTCTTGTGTAGCTGTCTTGTGCTTGAGTGGCAATGACTAAGCCGCGGGTCACGATAAATAAGTATAAAGCGAGCAAAAGTAAGCCGCCGATAAGACCCAGTTCTTCAGCAAAAGCGGCAAAAATAAAGTCGGTAGAGCGCTCGGGCAAGAACTCTAAATGTGACTGTGTGCCTTGCAAAAAGCCTTTGCCGTAAAAGCCGCCAGAGCCTATGGCGATTTTTGACTGAATAATATGATAGCCAGAGTTTAAAGGATCGCTCTCGGGATTAAGAAAAGTGAGCACGCGAGTTTTTTGGTAGTCATGCATATTGAGCCAGGCTAAAGGCAGGCACGCGGCAAACACTGTGCTTAAGAAAATAATTAAACGCCAAGAAATACCGGCGAGAAAAATGACAAATACCCCTGATGAGGCTATTAAAATAGACGTACCCAAATCAGGTTGTTTAACAATTAATGTTACCGGTATCGCAATTAATAAAGCGCTAGCAGCAAGATGCTTAAGCGAGGGAGGTAGTTTGCGATCAGCCAAATACCAGGCGAGAAGCATGGGCAGGGCAAGTTTCATTATTTCTGAAGGTTGAAAGCGGAAAAAACCGAGATCAAGCCAGCGTTGTGCTCCTTTACCCACATCACCGGCAACTTCCACAGCGATTAACAAGGCAATGCCTAAGCCTGCTAGCCATGGTGACCAGCGTTTAAGTTGGTCAGGCGGAATTTGGGCTATGACTAGCATTGCGCTAAAGGCCAAGCCAACGCGCAGTATTTGGCGATACACTAGATCAAGATCTTGATTGCCTGCGCTATAGAGCATGGCTAGGCCGGTCATAGATAAGGCAATTAAGGCGAGTGTTAGGGGCACATCTAAATGCATGCGTCGCACAAGCCATGATTGGTGACGTTGTTCTCCCCAGCGTTGAAACGCGTTTTCCTTAAGTTCCATAGTCGGCCAGGGTAGTGAGGTAATGATGTAAAACTTGGTAGGCGATTGGCGCTGCGGTACTGCTGCCGCTACCGCCATTCTCGACGATGACCGCCACGGCTATCTGCGGGTTTTCAATTGGAGCAAAGCCAATAAACAAAGCATGATCATGTAGACGTTTATCTAGGTCGTCGGCGTCATAGTTTTCATCTTGTTTAATACCGAAAACCTGCGCGGTGCCGGTTTTTCCAGCAATTGTAAAAGGTGAGTTTGTTGCGATTTTACGCGCGGTACCATGTGCGCCGTGGACAACTTCTTTCATTGAATCAACAACGGCCTGCCAGTGATTTTCATTTTTTAAAATGATGGGTTCAGAGACCGTATCAATTAAATTAATGGTTGTTGCTTCTTCACCGTTTTCACTTATTGCCCGGACGACTCGCGGGGTAACAAGGGTGCCGCGATTGGCGATTGCCGCAGTAGCACGCGCGAGTTGTAAAGGTGTTGCGGTCATAAACCCTTGGCCAATGCCAGTGATCAGGGTTTCACCAGGAAACCACGGTAGGCCGCGCGCATCACGTTTCCATTGTCGTGATGGCATGATACCGCTGAGTTCGTCACTGATATCAACTTTTGTAGTACTGCCAAAACCAAATTTGGTCATGTATTCATGCATGTGATCGATGCCAAGCCGAAAGGCGATATCATAAAAAAAGACATCACATGATTCGGCTACAGCCTTTTTCATATCGGTGTGACCATGGCCCCAGCGCTTCCAGTCACGATAGCGGTGATTGTCACCTTCTAAGGAATACCAGCCTGGGCAAAATACACTGGTATTGGCATCAATTTTATTGTATTCCAATGCCGCCAGCGCAATGATCGGTTTAATTGTTGAGCCAGGTGGGTAGGTGCCACGTAAAATGCGATTAAAGAGCGGGTGATCAGGCGAGTTATTGAGCGCATTGAAGGTGGCGTGATCAATGCCTTGGACAAACAGATTAGGGTCGTAGCTTGGTTTGCTAACCATGGATAATAGATTGCCGGTAGCAGGTTCTATAGCAACGATTGCTCCGCGTTGATCGCCAAGAATGGCTTCTGCAATACGTTGCAGTTCGGCATCGATGGTCAGATGCAAATTGCTGCCTGGTTTAGGCGCTATGCTATCGAGTACTTCAATGACACGGCCTTGGGCATTGGTTTCAACGCGCTGATAACCGATTTGGCCATGCAGTAAGGTCTCGTAATATTTTTCGATACCAATTTTGCCGATATAACTTGTGGCGCTGTAATTGGTTTGATTGACTTTGCTGGCTTCTTTTTCGTTAATTTGCCCAACATAGCCGATGGTATGCACGGCCAGTGGTCCGTACGGGTAGCTGCGTAGTAGGCGCGCGTTAATTTCAACACCTGGAAAACGATGGCGGTTAACGGCAAAGCGCGCGACTTCTTCTTCTGTTAAATGTGAGCGTATGGCAATGGAATCATGGCGGCGTTTACGCTGTAGCTGGTCATAAAAGCGTTGGATATTATTTTGCGAAATATCGACATAACGGCCAAGTTCGTTAATGGTGGCGTCGAGATCAATAACGCGTTCAGGTACGAGTTCAAGGGTAAAAGATGGCAAGTTTTCGGCCAGCACACGGCCGCGACGATCGAAGATTAATCCGCGTGTTGGCGCTAATGGCACTACGGTGACGCGGTTCTGGTCGGCTTGTGTGGTGAAATGATGGTGATTAACTACTTGCAGATAAACTAGGCGGGCAACAATACCTGTAACCATTAATATGACCACGAGGAATGCGACGATAGTACGACGGCGAAATTGTTCGCTTTCTCTTAGGTCGTCAGTAAGTGAACCCGTGCGTGGCATGATTAACTATGTCTGCAAAAAGACATTCTATTGTACGTGGAAGTTGCGGCGGATAGAGCGTAAAACAATAAAGACAACAGGCCATACTAGCAAGCCGGTAAATGACGGTATCCAATAATAGAGTATAGGTACGGGTTCATCGATAATACCCTTAATCCAGAGAATAGTCAGTTGCCCCAATAATAGTATTAAAAATACAGTCAGCGCTTGCTGCCAAACTGGGAAATGGCGCATACGTCGATGTAGCTTGATCGCGAGAAAGGCGATAACGGTATAGGCAGCCGCGTATTGGCCAAGTAATCCGCCACGAATGACATCGAGCGCTAAGCCAGCAGTAAAACCACTGAAAATACCAATGCGATGTGGCAGGGCGATGCACCAATAGATAAGCGCTAGTGCGAGCCAGTCAGGTCGTGCCCAAGCGATCCACGATGGTAAGGATACAATCATTAAGGCAATTGCCACAGCAAAACTCAGTAAGATGGTAAAACCGCCACGTCCCCCCATCATTGTTCGCCGTCCTGGTTATCGAGGGTATCAATGACAGTGCTATCTTGTTCATCATCGACAATAGAATGAGTTGGTTCGCCCGATAACTCTTCGCTTAGTTCATTAGTGTGTTCAATGTTGAGAGTAGGCGGTTTGTTTCTCACAAGTAAGACTTCTCGAACATGTTCAATATCAGCATTGGGTTTGGCGCTGACTTTGGCAAAAGGTTGGCTGGGGTCGATTTCAAAAGTGGTAATAGTGCCAACAGGGTAGCCAACTGGGAAACGGCCACCTAAGCCTGAGGTGACTAAGACGTCACCAATTTTAATATCTGCATTATTCGGGATATGCTCAAGCTTGAGCTGATTGCCTGTAGCGATACCGACGGCAATGGCACGTGCGCCGGTGCGTAGCGATTGCACAGGCAATGCATGGCTAGGGTCGGTGATCAGCATCGCCGTGCTGCTAAAAGCGCCAATACTAACCACCTGCCCCAATATGCCATTGGCGTCGAGTAAGGGTTGTTCAAGAAATACGCCTTCGATATCGCCTTTGTTGATGATAATACGACGGGTGAAGGGCTCCAGGTCTATGGATAATATTTCAGCAATGAGGACGTCTTCGTTAACTTTGCTGGATGAGTCGAGCAGTTCTCTTAGGCGATTGTTCTCAGCTAATAAGGCATCGTATTTTTGCAGACGGGTTTCAAGCAGCAGATTTTGCGCGCGTAAGCTGGCGTTTTCTTCCTGTAATTGTTGGCGCGAAGAAAACGTCTCCTTAAGCCAGTTACCGCCACTGCGAGGCAGGTCTACCACTACCTGAATAGGGTATAAGGCCGCAGACAAAGTGGTGCGTAGACCGGTTAAATAGTCTTTTTTATAGTCCGTTGCCATTAAAGCGATCGCCAGTGTTAGCGCGATTAATAAGCGTAAATTGGTTGACGGACCGTGTGAGAAAATCGGATTAATGAGTCGCCTCTAGCTTAGTGTCAAGTAAACGGCTCGTTTACGCATTATTCGACGCAGAAAACGTCGCCCCCACGCTCGTCGAAGAGCTCCAGGGCCTTACCACCACCGCGTGCAACACAGGTTAACGGATCGTCAGCAATAATAACGGGAAGACCTGTCTCCTCCATTAATAATCGGTCTAGATCGCGTAATAAAGCACCACCACCAGTTAATACCATGCCACGTTCTGCGATATCGGCGCCGAGTTCAGGCGGGGTTTGCTCGAGCGCAGTTTTTACTGCGCTGGCAATGCCGCTTAACGGTTCTTGCAGAGCTTCGAGTACTTCGTTGCTGTTCAATGTGAAGCTGCGTGGAACCCCTTCAGCAAGGTTACGGCCTTTGACCTCCATTTCGAGCACTTCATTACCTGGGAAGGCGGTACCAATTTGGTGTTTGATTTTTTCAGCCGTGGCATCACCGATCAAGGTGCCGTAGTTACGACGCACATAGTTAATAATGGCTTCGTCAAAACGGTCGCCACCGATACGTACTGATTCTGAGTAGACGATACCGTTAAGAGAAATAATAGCGACCTCGGTGGTGCCGCCACCAATATCCAATACCATTGAGCCGCTGGCCTCACCAACAGGTAAACCAGAACCAATAGCAGCCGCCATGGGTTCTTCGATCAGAAATACATCACGGGCACCAGCGCCAGCAGCAGATTCACGAATTGCGCGCCGTTCTACTTGGGTCGATCCGCAAGGTACGCAGATTAAAACGCGTGGGCTAGGGCGTAAATAACGGCTTTCGTGTACCTTGTGAATAAAATGCTGGAGCATTTTTTCTGTCACGGTAAAGTCAGCAATCACCCCGTCTTTGAGTGGCCGAATCGCGACAATATTGCCGGGTGTGCGGCCAATCATCATTTTGGCATCGGCACCAACGGCTTCGATGCTTTTCGGGCCGCCGGGTCCGCGATCGTGGCGAATGGCGACGACAGAAGGCTCATCCAGTACAATTCCTTTGTCACGGACGTAAATTAGGGTGTTAGCAGTGCCAAGATCGATCGATAGATCGTTGGAAAAAAGTCCGCGCAGTCGTCGGAACATATTTAAAGGGTCTCCGCCTCTGAATAAACCTCTAATGTAGCAACGTTATAGGGCTTTGGGCAAGATAATAACTGTGGTACCTTGGCGCGTTGACAGATTGTCTGTAGTAATTTAACGAAAATAACCGGCAATAACCGGCAACTAGCTTGGAATTAGAAAGATGTCGATTGAAGATTCAGATATAAAAAAAATAGCGCATTTAGCCCGTATTAGTATCGCTGAAGAGGATATTCCGGGGTATGCCACAGAACTCACCAATATTATGGCTTGGGTGGAGCAAATGAATGCTGTTGATACTGACCATATTGAGCCAATGGCACATCCGCTTCATGCGGTGCAGCGTTTGCGCGACGATGTGGTGAGCGAGCCTGATTTGCGCGAGGCCGCGCAAGCGATTGCGCCAGAGACGGAGGCCGGTCTCTATCTCGTACCAAAAGTGATTGAATAATCACCAGGAACTTTGTTTGATTGATTTCGGTTTTTAATTTTTAGTAGGAAGTTTCCATGCACAATAAAAGTCTCGCTGAACTCGCAAACGGCTTGCAAGCCCGAGAGTTTTCTAGCGAAGAACTCACTTCTAGTTTATTAGATAGACTGGAAGAAAAAAATTCAGAGCTCAATGCCTTCGTCACTATCACGCGTGAAGAGGCGCTGACGCAAGCCCGTGCTGCCGATGAAAAAATTGCTAGCGGTGATGCTGGCCCGCTGACCGGCGTGCCAATCGCGCAAAAAGATATTTTTTGCACCAAAGGTGTTAAGACCAGTTGCGGATCCAAAATGCTCGATAAGTTTATTTCACCTTACGATGCGCACGTGGTTGAAAACTGTAACGATGCTGGCTTAGTGATGCTGGGTAAAACCAATATGGATGAGTTCGCTATGGGTTCATCTAATGAAACCAGTTATTACGGTACCGTTAAAAACCCCTGGAATCTAGATTGTGTGCCGGGTGGCTCATCCGGCGGCTCTGCTGCTGCCGTTGCAGCACGTTTAGTGCCTGCCGCAACCGGAACGGATACGGGTGGTTCTATTCGCCAGCCAGCATCACTATGTGGCATAACGGGAATCAAACCCACTTATGGTCGCGTGTCACGCTACGGCATGATCGCTTTTGCATCCAGTCTTGATCAGGGCGGAGTATTCACACAAAATGCTGAAGACGCCGCTTTAATGTTGGGAGTGATGGCCGGTTTTGATACGCGCGATTCGACAAGCCTAGATCGGCCAGTACCGAATTATGCAGCGACATTGAATGATTCCATGGCAGGTTTGAAAATTGGTTTGCCTAAAGAGTATTTCAGCGACGGTTTAGAGGCCGGTACCGCAGCAGTAGTGCAGGCAGCGATAAAAGAATATGAAAAGCTCGGTGCAGAAGTTGTAGAGATAAGCTTGCCGAATAGCGCACTGGCTATACCGACCTATTATGTTATTGCACCAGCAGAATGTTCATCGAACTTATCGCGTTTTGATGGCGTACGTTATGGTTATCGCAGTGACAATGTCACGGATCTTGAGTCACTCTATGTCAATTCACGTAGTGAAGGTTTCGGTGCCGAAGTAAAACGTCGCATTATGATAGGCACCTATGCCTTATCAGCCGGTTACTACGATGCTTATTATATAAAAGCACAAAAAATGCGTCGCTTAATCAGTGATGATTTCGAGCAAGCCTTTAAAAAAGTCGATGTCATCATGGGTCCAACAGCGCCCAGTCCAGCCTTTAAAATTGGCGCAAAGACCGATGACCCTGTGTCGATGTATTTGTCTGATTTATATACCGGAGCGGTGAACTTGGCCGGTTTGCCAGGTATGTCGATACCAGCAGGTTTTGATAATGGCTTGCCAGTAGGTTTACAGTTAATTGGTAATTATTTTGATGAAGCACGTTTGTTAAACGTTGCTCACCAGTTTCAACAAGCGACGGACTTTCATAAAAAATCTCCGTCGGCTTATGCGTAGTATTTAGAGGTTAACGATATGGAATGGGAAGTTGTCATTGGGCTAGAAACACACGCTCAGCTTTCTACAAAGAGTAAAATTTTCTCTGGCGCAGCGACGGCTTATGGCGCAGCGCCAAACAGTCAAGCTTGTTTGGTTGATTTAGGTTTTCCAGGTCAGTTGCCAGTGCTCAATAAAGAAGCCGTGCGTATGGCGGTGAAATTTGGTTTAGCCATTGGTGCAGAAATTGGCATGCGTTCAGTTTTCGCACGGAAAAATTATTTTTATCCAGATTTGCCTAAGGGCTATCAAATTAGTCAGTTCGAATTGCCTATTGTTGGTAAAGGCGAAATCAATGTCGTACAAGAAGACGCTAGCACGAAGACAGTAGGTATTACTCGTGCGCATCTAGAAGAAGATGCTGGTAAATCTATGCACGAAGGTTTTGCCGCACACAGTGGAATCGACCTCAATCGTGCTGGCACACCGTTGATTGAAATCGTTACCGAGCCCGATATGCGCTCAGCAAAAGAAGCCATTGCTTACGCAAAAAAATTGCATGGCTTGTTAATTTATCTCGAAATCTGCGATGGCAATATGCAAGAAGGCTCCTTCCGTTGTGATGCTAATGTGTCTTTAAGACCAAAAGGCCAAGAAGAGTTTGGCACGCGTGCCGAGATTAAAAACATTAACTCTTTCCGTTTTATGGAAAAGGCCATTAATTTTGAGATCGAACGTCAGCAAGAGATCTTAGAAGACGGCGGCGTAATTGTTCAAGAAACACGTTTGTATGATTCAGACAAAGATGAAACACGCTCAATGCGATCAAAAGAAGAAGCTAACGATTATCGTTACTTCCCAGACCCAGATTTATTGCCGGTAGAGTTGGAAGAAAGTTTTGTTGAAGGTGTGCGTAAGACCTTACCCGAATTACCCGATGTCAAGCGCCAGCGTTTTGTCGATGAGTTTGCTTTGTCCGATTACGATGCGACGATTCTTACTGATAGCCGACCGCTTGCTGATTATTACGAAGCTGTGGTCGCCGTCTGTAAAGAACCTAAGCTCGCAGCAAACTGGGTAATGGGTGATTTTTCTGCATCTTTAAATAAAGACGATAAAGACTTAGCAGATAGCCCAGTCAACGCAGAAATGCTTGGCGGTATGTTAATCCGCATTAAAGACAATACGATCTCAGGGAAAATCGCCAAGACTGTGTTCGAAGCCATGTGGGCAGGCGAAGGTGATGTTGATACCATTGTCGAAGCCAAAGGTCTAAAGCAAGTCACGGATGCGGGTGCGATTGAAGCACTCGTTGATGAAGTGATTGCCAATAATGCTGGCCAAGTCGAAGCCTATAAAGGTGGTAAAGAACAATTGTTTGGTTTCTTCGTTGGTCAGGTAATGAAGGCCAGTAAGGGCAAGGCTAATCCGGCGATGGTCAATGAGTTGTTGAAGAAGAGATTAGCTTAGGTAGGTATCTGAAGGATAGATATAGTTGTTTTTTCTACAAGGAGTGTACTAATTGGGAAAGCGAAAATCACGGTCTGAACTCGAAGTTGATCTTAAGTCCTTACGTAAATCAAGGTTGATGGAGGGGTTAGTCTCTATTACCAATAGTTTAATAAAATGGGGCGCCATTGTATTATTGGCACGTTATATTTATTTATCAATTGATGCACTTGCAGGAAATACGACATTAGCCGATATAGGAATATCATTTCTTGGTGAAGTGGAAGTTAGTGTTACTATTATAGTAGTAACTGCGGTGATATCAGTGATTTATGGTTTTCTTCAAAAGAAATTGCGTAAAGATACAGTAGAAAAGCTTCAGACAAGGATTATCGAGTTGGAGTTGAAAATTGATCCGAGTAGATCAACTAGTAACTTAACTACTCGCGGTGATAGTAGACCTGAGGATATCTTATGAATGCTGAGTTGATGAGTATATTATCGTTGTTATCCATTTTGGGGATAGTTGTGGTTTTGTTTTGGCTATATCCTGATTATTTATTGGATAAATTAAGACAAGATTTATTTTCTTTGCGAGATGATTTGTTTGATCAGGCTGTAGAAAATAACATTCCATTTGATCATGATGCGTATGGGATGCTCAGAAGTACGATGAATGGTGTTATTCGCTATTCGCATAGAATAAGTTTCCTGCATATGGTAGCTTTTTTGCTTGTTGATAAAACTTATGAACAGATAGATGAAGAGACTTTTGATCAAAGACTAGAGAGAAAAATATCAAATCTCGATGCTGATCAGAGGGAAATAATTAGAAACGTATTTTTCTCAATGAATGTTACTTTAGTGAAACACTTTATAATGACACCACCGTTTATAATGCTTGCACCCATTTTGGGTTGGGTTTATGGGATGAACAAGATCATTGGTCGGTTAGTAAATGGCCGCTTGAAAGAGCCTTTAGGTAGATTTGATTTGGGAGCCTATGCAGAAGGTGCGAGGTAGATTCTAGGCTTCTAACGATGTATTTCTATTTCTAGCTAATAAGTAGCTGTATTTCATTGGCCCCAGTTTTTTCGTGTTCGCCGGTAAGTTGCAGTACGCCTTTTATGTCTTGTGAAATTGACATCTGCAATAGGTTTTTATTGTCGACAGCCTTATTAAGCAGTTTGTGTTGTTCATTATCACCTGAGCGATAGACGGCAAAAATTTGTTCGTTATTGTTTTGAATTTCTGCTAGTGTTTTTTTAATATCACTGGAATTTATGCTTTCGCTGAAAGGGTAGTGGCCGATCACCTGATTATTTTTTTCGGTAATTAAACCTAGCGCTGTCTTTTTGCCAGCAAGCTGCGCCTGGTGTAATAAGGCATTCACCATAGTGCGAGGCAGTGTGATCGTTTTTATCATTTATCATTCTCCATTGTGCGCTAACGGCGCGTGCTTGTTGTGCGTAATCATTATGTCCTTTGACATCAACGTAGCCAAGGTTTTTTAACTCTTCGATTAGCTTAGTCTGTTGATCATAGCCGTGCTCAAATAATAAATAAGCATTGTTTGTTAGATAATTTCTTGCTTGGTCAGCAATGTTAAATAAATCGGCGTAACCATTATTCTCTGCGCTTAACGCTGTTTTTGGCTCAAAGCGGACATCACCTTGTTGTAGATGTTTATCGTCAGGCGCGACATAAGGGGTTACTAATAATTAAATCGTATTTTTTTTGAGCCAGGTTTTGAAACCAATCGCTCTGTATGAATTCAATATTATTGATATTGTGCTGTTGGGCATTTAGTCTTGCAGTAGCCAAGGCTTGGGTTGAGATGTCGCAGGCGTCGATAGCGCTGTTGTGACGTTCTTTAGCAATGGCAAGTGCTATAGCACCGCTACCTGTACCAAGGTCTGCAATGTGAAAAAATTGCTTCTTATCGGTAAATTTCAGTGCTAATTCTACGAGTAATTCTGTTTCAGGGCGTGGAATGAGCGTGTGCTCATTGACGGTGAGTTCCAATGACCAGAATTCACGTTTACCGATAATATAGGCAACAGGTTCACCTTGTTCACGACGTTGTATTAAGGGCTCGTAAGCAGCTAGGGATTCAGCGCTGATAATGTCCCTATCGCGAGTAAAGAGTTGTGCGCGTGACATGCCTAAGGAATGGCCGGCGAGTAATTCGGCATCAAGTCGTGCGCTATCTGATATGTGCTCTAAACGTTGCGTGGCATTTGCTAAGGCGTTGGCAAGTGTTGCCATAGTATTAGCTGTCGTCAGACATGGCGGCGAGTTGGTCGGCCTGGTGTTCTTTGATGAGTTCATCGATCACCATATCGGCATTGCCTTGCATCATGTCTTCGAGCTTATACAAAGTTAGATTGATGCGATGATCGGTAACGCGGCCTTGTGGAAAATTATAGGTGCGTATGCGACCAGAACGGTCGCCACTGCCGACCAGTTGGCGGCGTGTGTCAGATTCGGCTTGCGCTTTCTTTTCTTCTTCAGCGGAGAGGAGTCTAGCTTTTAATACGGACATCGCGCGTGCGCGGTTTTTATGTTGCGAGCGCTCATCTTGGCATTCGACCACGACACCAGTAGGTAAATGCGTGAGTCGTACTGCTGAGTCGGTTTTGTTAACGTGCTGGCCACCAGCGCCTGAGGCACGAAAGGTATCAACTTTCAGGTCTGATGGATTTATTTCAATTTCTGCAATCTCATCAGCTTCGGGCATCACGGCTACGGTGCAAGCCGAGGTATGAATGCGGCCTTGTGATTCGGTTTCCGGTACACGTTGTACGCGATGCGCGCCAGACTCAAATTTCAAGCGTGAATAAGCACCTTGGCCAATTAAGCGCACAATGATTTCTTTAAAGCCGCCATGTTCACCTGCGTTACTATTGATGAGTTCAATTTGCCAACCTTTGTTTTCAGCATAGCGGGAATACATACGATATAGATCGCCGGCAAAAATAGCGGCTTCGTCGCCGCCAGTACCGGCGCGGACTTCTAAAAAGATATTGCTGTCATCGTGAGGGTCGGTAGGCAGCAATAAAACCTGTAGTTCTTGTTCTAATTCTTCTTTCCGTGTTTCGCTATCGTTGAATTCTTCTTTAGCCATTTCGCGTACGTCAAGATCGCTGTCTTTCAACAGTTCTTTAGCGCCATCAATATCGTTGAGTGTTTGTTTATAGTTATTGAAACACTGAACCACGGGCTCGAGCTTAGAATATTCTTGCGATAGGCTGCGGAAACGATTTTGATCACTCATAACGCCAGGATCAGCGAGTAATGCGCTGAGTTCTTCTAGGCGTTCGCCGATGTTTTCGAGCTTGGCAATAATGGTGGGTTTCACTGTAAATTTCCGAGTGTGAGGTCTGTGGTGAACAATATGTTTAGGTGTTGGTGCTTAGTTGTCGAGGTCTTTAATGCCAAGTAATTCGCGCGCAACATCGATAACATTGTTACGTCCCTCATAGCTGGCTTTTTTCATTTGCGAGCTGGGGTGATGAATCAATTTATTAGTTAGGTTGTAAGCAAAACGTTTAATGACTTCGTCGGCGTTAACGCCACGTTCTATCAGTTGCAAAGCTTTTTGCAATTCATCATCACGCAGTTGTTCGGCGTTTTGGCGGTAAGTGCCAATCGTTAAGCCAGCATCAAGTGATTGCAACCAACCATTAAAGTGAAGCACTTGTACATTAATAATTTCTTCGGCTTGTTCGGCGGCTTGTTGGCGTGAGCGTAAGCCTTCGTTGATGATCTCTTGCAAGTCATCAACACTGTAAAGATAAATGTCATCGAGCTGATTAACTTCGGGTTCGATATCGCGAGGTACGGCGATATCAATCATTAATATGGGTTTATGTTTGCGCTGCTTTAAAGCACGTTCAACGGCGCCTTTACCAAGAATAGGTAGTTGGCTCGCGGTAGAAGAAATAACGATATCGGCGTTTTGTAAATGATCCGGCATCTCGGCAAGCGTAATGGCTTTGCCGCCTAATGAATGGGTTAGTTTTTGCGCGCGTTCTAACGTGCGGTTGGCAATAATTAAATTGCCCATACCGGCTTCACTAAGATGCTTAGCGGTGAGTTCTATGGTTTCGCCCGCACCGATAAGTAGTGCGGTATGTTTTTCAAAGTTAGAAAACAATTGTTTAGCGAGGCTGACAGCGGCAAAGGCAACCGATACTGGGCTAGAGCCAATAGCCGTATCAGTACGTACTTGTTTAGCAACAGAAAAGACATGCTGATAAACACCGTTAAGCAGACGCCCCGCTGTGCCGGCTTCTTTAGCGCTACTGTAGGCATCTTTTACTTGCCCCAGTATTTGCGGTTCGCCTAATACCATTGAGTCTAATCCGCTTGCCACGCGCATTAAGTGCCGCACTGCATTGTGTGCGGGAAAGACGTAGAGATAGGGTTCGACTTCTTCTTGGGTCAGGCCATGGTAATCACGAAACCAACTGACAATATGTTCGCTATCGCTAGGTTCGGCTGAGCATAACAATTCGGTGCGATTACAAGTGGACAGTATGCTGGCTTCACTAGCGGGAGTTTTGCCAATAATTTCATGTAAGGCATCAACCATACGCTCAGGTGCAAACGCAACGCGCTCACGAACTTCAAGCGGCGCAGTTTTGTGGTTAATTCCGATGGCGATTAATGCTGTCAAGGTTGTTACCAGGAAGGCGAGGTTTCTCAGGCCGTCTATAAATGCTATATAACAGGTAATTATAGCAAATTGCGGCGATGGCAAGTGATGACTTTGGCCTGAGCCGAATTAATGAGCTGCGAACCCACTGACGTTGATGTAGTCATTTTATTATAAGGTGAAAGAATGCTGGGTAGCATGGCGCTCAGCTCAAACACCGTCGAGCAGGTAATCTGGGAGCAATAATGCTCGATTTTTGGCGCCAGCCTTGGCCAATGCTGAGAATATAATCAGCGATATCGGGCAGTATGCAGCGAATTCGGTGGGCAAAGCCATTTTGTTGGCGAATATTACCCGCCAAGATAGTCGGTATGTTGTGGCAGCACGTCACTATTTAGTGAATTGCGTGGTTTTAGCTGTTTCGGTGCCGAGCTAGCAGTGTTAGAAGCAGCTCCGCTGCTGCAAGCGGGTAAGTCAGATGCAGCCAAAGTGTTTATGAGGTTAACTTAGAAGAGGTGCCTAATGATCAGGATTTGCTATTGGCGCGGGCGGTTTTAGCGAAAAACTACGGTGACCCGCCTTATTTCGAGTCAAAGCTTAAGAAATTATTGACTGATGGCCCTGAGCACAGTACCAGTCCTACCGTTTTGAGTGTGTTTTTAGTAGGGCAGGAGTGTTATCACCAGGCACGGTAATATTTAGAGCCATTGCTAAAACTGCGGTCTGAGGCTGCGATAGCAGCAGGATATTATGGTGAAGTATTGTGGCATGATGGCGAGAAAGCCGCTGTGCCTAAAATTTAGGCACAGGCTTTGCTTGTTAACTCTCAAAGTGAGTTGATACAGACGATGACCGATCGTTATCACCCTTAATACTGATGGACATAGTTGAGGTGATAGTTTTGTGAGTGATTATGCGAATAATCGGCTCTCGGAAGAGGCGAATTGCCCGAGTCTCAGAAATATTTGGGAGCAGGGCACGCGGAGGCTAGATGCCAAAGTTAAAATGGACTAAGAGATACCCTGCCCAAAGCATAGCTCGGCGCATAACGTTTGTTATTGGCTTAATAATGGCATTGCTCGCTACGCCAATATGGTCAGACCAGTCTGATGCTGACGAGTCTTTGTTAGTGACATCTACGGTTAGTGCGAATAATGCTACGCAGGCCAAGGTCGATAGTGCTTACGATCTGCTGGTAGGTTTTCTTGCATTTGATAGCGGCGAGTTTGATATTGCGGCGATCCACTTTTTTCGCGCGGCGCAAACCAACCCAGAAGTGCAGCTAGCCGAGTACGCAATGCGTGCAGCGCTGTTGGCAGATGATCGGAAAACAGCGCTTGCTGCCGGTAAACTATGGGCTCGGCTCGATCCTGATGACCAAATGGCGATCGAATTTCGTATTCGCGCCTATTCACGCTTGGCGGCGATTGAGCCAGCTGTTGACGAGCTCGATCGTCTACGCCAACTAAGTGTTGGTGATGGTTACCACGGTTATTTACCACTACTGCCTTTATTGTTTCGTGATCCGAGCAACCTAGTTTCGATCAAGTTGATGCAAGGTTTAGTACAGCGGCATCAATACGATGTTTATGCGCATTTTGCTATGGCTGACCTTGCCACGCGCTTTCGATTATACGAGCTTTCGATAAGCGAAAGTCGTTGGGCACTTGATATACAGCCCGATTTTAGTCCAGCCGCGGTGCAATATGCATCATCGTTACAGTTGCTCAATAGAAGTGACGAGGCGGTCGATCATCTGTTTAAGTTTTTACGGTCCTACCCTGACGACCTTCAGGTGCGCGCGTACTACGCACGCTTGCTCGCCGGTTTAGATCAATTAGTTGAAAGCTTCGCGCAGTATCTGATATTGACCGAATACGATAATGAGAATGAAGATTATATTTATGCGCTCGCGCAAATGGCTTATAGGCTCGACGATTATGATGCAGCGTGGCGTTACTATTTAGAGCTGATTGTGCGAGGCGAGCGTGGTGAAGAAGCTAAATACATGCTCGGTAAAATTGAAGAAGAGAACAGCAAAATCGATACCGCTATTTCATGGTATCGCTCGGTGGGTGCAAGCCAATTCTTTTTTGAAAGCCAAGTACGTGCCGCCGAATTATTCGTCAGCAAGGGTCAATATAATGTAGCGCTATCGGCAATTGCCGAATTGCGTGAGTCTAACCCCGTGGGTCACTTTGCTGATGTGCTCATATTGGAAGGGACGACCCTGGTGATTGCTGGCCGTGCTGATGAAGCTTATGAGCTTTATACGCGTCACTTTGACGGGCCACCTAGACAGCATGCTGCACTATTGCATGCGCGCGCATTGTTATCACGTGATAGAGGTAACCGAGAAGGGTTCCGCGATGATTTGATGGCGGCTTTAGATATAGATGAAGAGCATCATTCCAGCTTGCTAGAGTTGGGCATGGCCATGGTGGCTGATGAGCGCTACGATCAGGCTACAAGCTATTTGGGTCGCGCTTTGTTATTAGAGCCTAGCGATCCCTCGACGCTAACCGGCTATGGCTGGTTGCAACTGCGATTAGGAAAACATGTTTCGGCAGTGTCATATTTAGAGAAAGCGTCAAGGTTGGATGACGACCCGCTGATCTCAGCTTATCTTGGAGAGGCTCTATGGAAAGCAGGGAGCATGGACCGCGCTAGGATGACCTGGCATAAAGGACTGGTTAATGCGCCGGGTAATAAATTGCTCAATACGCTAATCCAAGGATACGAGACACCGCCATAGAACGTGGCGAAAGAGCGCGGCAGTAATGCGTGTTTGATCACCCCCACCATTGCTGAATGGGGTATGCTTATATTCAAAGTGCGTTAAGACGCCTTAATTTAACTCAAGGCTTAAAGCCACAATATAAAATCAGAGATAAAGCTCTAACCCAAACTAAAACCCAGAACTAATTACCCCAGCAACCGTCTTTTATTTATGCGAATAGAAAATACTCAGTTTTTAAGCTCTCGGTGCCTGAAGAGTGTCGGCCAATCTTGTTTGATGGTGACCTTAACGGCATTTGCCGTTGTTGGCTTGTCTTCATGCGCTAATAAAAGCAAGCAGCCAAAACCTAGCGCAGCGCTTATTCAGCCTCAGCCGGTAATAGAGTCATCGTTAGACAAAGATGATTTGTATGACTTTTTGGTTGCCGATATCTCAACACAGCGACAAAACTATAATGTCGCCGCAGAAAATTACCTTGAATTAGCGCGACGTAACAGCGATGTCTCTTTGGCCGAAGATGCCGTGCGGTCGGCGATGCAAGCCGGCGATAGCAAGCGAGCATTAGCGGCACTAGAGCTTTGGTTGGAGATAAACCCTAATGATGAGCGTGCGTTGGCATTGGTGACGCGCTTATATTTAAGTGAGCAGCGTATTGATGACGCCTACACGCGACTAGAGCAGATTCGCGCCAGCCGTGCTAATGAAGAAGGTAAAGGCTTCTTGTATGTCGCACGTTTGTTAGTGGCGACGCGTCAGCGCGATGCCGCAACAGAATTGATGGATCGATTGGCAGCAGCACATAATGGCGATATTGATGCTGCTTATGCCAAAAGTTACTTAGCCTTACAGTTTGGCCAGTATGAGCGTGCTAACCGCGAATTAGAGCCAGTGTTGCAAGCGCGTGGTGACGAGCAAGCAGTGATACTGCAAAAAACCTTAATATTACGTCGCATGCAGAAAAATAATGAGGCCGCTGAATTTTTAGCGTCTGCAGTAGAGCGGCAGCTGAATAATTTTGATTTGCGCTCCACTTACGCCGGCTTATTGGTTGATGCTGGGCGTTATGACGAAGCCTTAGAGCAGTACCAGCGTTTAGCAGAAATGGCACCAGACAATGATGAAGTTATTTTTGCCAGTGGCTTATTGTCGTTGCAATTACAACAAATTGATGCTGCTGAAGCACAATTTAAATCCTTGTATCAGCGTGGTTCGTCTAATCCTAATGTGCCGTATAACTTAGCGCGTATTGCAGAAGTGCGTGAAGATATTGATGGTGCATTACGTTTGTATTCGCAAGTCACGGGCGGTCAAAATTATACCGAAGCGCAAATACGCATAGCGATTTTAACGGCAATGCAGGGTGATATTCTGACAGCGCGTGCGCAGCTTGGTGTATTGCGCACCAATATTCCTGCAATGGCAGTGCAGACAAGCCTCGTTGAAGGTGGTTTGCTGCAAGATGCTAACCTCTATGATGAAGCGATTGCGGTTTATGACGAGGCATTAAAAGCTAACCCTAGTAATACACAAATCTTATATGCAAGAAGTTTAGTTTACGCACAAACAGAACGTTTTGAGTTGTTTGAAAAAGATGTGCGAGCAATATTAGTGCTTGATGCGCACCATGCCGATGCGCTGAATGCATTGGGTTACTATTTAGCAGATAGCACAACGCGCTATGATGAAGCTGAAAAATATATTAAGCGTGCGCTAGAACTTAAAGGCGATAGCCACTTTGTTCTCGACAGTTATGGTTGGTTGCAATTTCGTTTAGGTAATTTTGATGAAGCCTTAGCCTATATCCGCCGCGCATTAGCGATTCAATCAGATGCTGAAATTTCAGCGCACCTAGGCGAAATTCTCTGGGTGACGGGCCAGCGCGCAGAAGCGCGCCGCGTCTTGCGTGACGCAGCAAAGGAAGGCTCAGAAAACAAAGTGCTGAAGGAAGTTATGCAGCGTTTGGGTCTATAAGTCAGCGTATTTTTGTGTTTCAGCGTGTTTTTTTATCAAGGTTGTTTCTAACGAGTTTTCGTGGTTCTGTTGTTTTGGCTGCCTTAAGCCTGGCTGCTTGCGCAATCGCTCCTAAGCAAATAGAGCAAGCAAATGTTGGTGCGTCTAATGAAACAAAATTACTGTGGTTGCAACATCAACAAAAAATAACTAGCGCAGCGATCTGGAATGCGAAAGGGCGCGTGGCCTTGCGCAGCGAAAAAGAAAGTTGGAGCGCAACACTGACTTGGCAGCAAAATGTTGATGACTATCGCGTGCGTTTAGCTGGCCCTTTTGGTCGAGGTGCGGTAACGATAGAGGGCTCTCCTGATACAGTTAGTGTGCACATTGCGGGACAAGAAGCAGTCGTTGCCAGCGACGCAGAGGCATTGTTGCTAGAGTATTTAGGCTGGTCAGTGCCAGTCTCATCGTTACATTATTGGTTGCGTGGGTTGCCGGCACCGGGCCAGATAGATGGTTTGACGTTGAATGCGTCAGGTGTGCTTGATCAGTTAAATCAGCAAGGTTGGCAAATTGATTATTCGGCATATCGGCCACTACGTGGAGTTAATCTACCGCGCAAAATAAAAATAGAAAACGATAATTTACGCCTGAAGTTAGTGCTCGATCGATGGAGCTTGTCAAGTTAGTTAGCCTGTTTATTGGTAGTATAAAATAACACTAACCCTTAATATTAAACTCCAACTTGTATGCACAGATAGCGAATAAGAATTGATGACTGATGTACTTTCATGGCCAGCGCCTGCTAAGCTTAATTTGTTTTTGCACATTACCGGCCGCCGTGATGATGGTTACCATGAATTGCAAACGGTGTTTCAATTGCTCGACGTTGGTGATGAGCTGTATTTTGATATCGTCGATGGCGGAGAGATTGCGCGCATCAATGATATTGAGGGTGTGCCAGCTGAAGAGGATTTGGTCGTACGTGCCGCGAAATTATTGCAATCGCATGCGCAATGCCCGCACGGAGTGCGTATTCGACTCGACAAGCATTTGCCCATGGGTGGCGGGCTTGGTGGAGGTAGTTCTGACGCCGCAACAACACTTGTTGCTTTAAACAGGCTTTGGCAATTACAATTGCCCGTGCAAGAGTTGCTTGATTTAGCGGTTCAGTTGGGCGCAGATGTGCCGGTATTCGTTAAGGGGCATTCGGCGTGGGCTGAAGGTGTTGGTGAGCAGTTAGAGCCAATAGAGCTGGTTGAGTACTGGGGTGAACGCCATTATTTGGTTATAACCCCGTCCTGTCATATCAATACAAGTGAAATATTTTCGCTTCCTGAATTGACAAGGAATTGTCCTCCCATCACAATAGCCGGATTTTTTCGTGGAGTTGGTGTCAACGTCTTTGAATCGGTGGTGGCGCGTCACTACCCCGCGGTTCTTGAGGCCTTAGCCTGGCTGTCCGCTTATGGTAAACCGCGGATGACAGGAACCGGGGCATCGGTTTTTGTGAATTTTGATGATGCAGCGTCAGCGCAGCAAGTTTTGGCTAAAATGCCGAACAAGTGGCGTGGCTTTATAGCCAAAGGCGTCGATGTGTCACCGTTGGTCGAGCGAAGTCGCTTGCCAGCGTAGTTTTAGAAGAAGTGGATGGGGTGTAGCCAAGCGGTAAGGCATCGGGTTTTGATCCCGTGATCCCAGGTTCGAATCCTGGCACCCCAGCCAATATCATTTTAGCTTCTGCCCTAGTGAGGGCGGTAAGCGCTACTCATAGCAGCGTGCCGACGGGCATGACGTGGATCACAATGTTCATTGATAAGACCATGATGGTATTTTCAGGTAATGCCAATCGGCCACTGGCCAAAGATATTGCGCGCTACCTAAATATACCGCTAGGTAAAGCTTTTGTGGGTAGTTTCAGCGATGGTGAAATTCAGGTTGAGCTCGCTGAACATGTCCGTGGCCGCGATGTATTTATTATTCAGCCGACGTGTCAGCCGACTAATGACCACATTATGGAATTGTTAATGATGGTCGATGCAGTCAAACGCTCAGCAGCGAGCCGCATCACCGCAGTGATACCGTATTTTGGTTATTCGCGCCAAGATCGACGCCCGCGTTCAGCGCGCGTGCCGATTAGCGCAAAAGTGGTCGCAGACATGATTGCTAGTGCCGGTGCAGATCGCGTACTAACAGTAGATTTGCACTCAGACCAGATACAAGGCTTTTTTAATATTGGTGTCGATAATGTCTATGCGTCACCGGTGTTGCTCGGCGATATATGGCGCCGAGTGGGTGGCAAGCCAATGGTTGTGTCGCCAGATGTGGGCGGCGTGGTCAGGGCGCGAGCTATGGCTAAGCGCTTAGATGATGCTGATCTAGCGATTATCGATAAACGTCGCCCGCAAGCCAATATGGCTAAGGTCATGAATATTATAGGCGACGTAGCAGGTCGCAGTTGTATTTTGGTCGATGACTTGGTTGATACGGCAGGGACTTTATGCGAAGCGTCACGCGCGCTAAAAGAAAAAGGTGCAGCGCAAGTGTTTGCTTACTGCACCCATGCCGTATTGTCAGGTCAGGCGGTCAAGAATATTGAAGGCTCGCAAATTGATGAGTTGGTGATTACAGACACCATCCCATTGAGTGAAGATGCCAAAGCGTGCAAAAAAATACGTCAGCTTAGCGTTGCTGAATTGCTAGCAGAGACCATGCGCCGAATTAACGCAGAAGAATCAGTAAGCTCGCTATTTATAGATTAATGGCGGCATTAAAAATGCCGCAACAAGATGCGCAAGCATTCCTCACTGGTCGCAAGTGAGGATTTTTTGGTTTTAGGCTAGTAAAGCTAGAGCCTTGGTAATAGCCTAATATTATTGGGCGATATTGGAGAACAACATGGGTTTTGAATTTAAATTAAGCTTGGAAACACGCGCAGACAAGGGGAAGGGTGCGAGCCGCCGCCTACGTCATAGCGACATGGTTCCAGGGATTATCTATGGTGATGGTAAAGACTCAGTGTCTGTTTCTATTGCCCATAAAGACCTTGCTTATCAGCTAGATAACGAAGCGTTTTATTCGCATATTCTTGACGTCACCGTAGACGGTGCTAAGGCCGAGAACGTTGTCTTAAAAGACCTGCAACGCCATCCAAGTAAAGCACGTGTTCTGCATTTTGACTTATTACGTGTTAACGCTAACGAAAAAATCATCATGAACGTGCCGCTTCACTTTACCGGTGAAGACGTTGCGCCAGGCGTTAAATTGCAAGGTGGTAATGTTTCTCATCACTCTATTGATGTTGAAATTAGCTGTTTACCAAAAGACTTGCCAGAGTTCTTAACCGTTGATATTTCTGAATTGAATGTCGGTGATGCAGCGCATTTGTCAGACATTGTTGTGCCTGACGGTGTTACGGTTGTTGCCTTAACTCACGGTGCTGAACATGCCCAGCCAGTAGCCAGTATTCATCTTCCACGTGGTGCGATAGATGATGCTGATGATGCCGCTGCCACAGAAGGCGACGCAGCAGAAGGCGACGCAGCAGCCGAATAGGCTCGTTTCGCGTCTTGCTAATACTGTTATAGCGTTAGCATCATGACAGCCATTGCATGTATTGTCGGCCTTGGTAACCCAGGGCCGCGTTACCTTGAAACCCGTCACAATGCGGGTTTTTGGTTGCTTGATGCCATCGCTAGACGTTACCAAGCAAATTTTCGCGAAGAATCGAAATTTAAAGGTGAGTTAGCTTTAGCTAATACCCCCGCCGGAGACGTCCGCTTATTAAAACCACAAACGTTTATGAACGACAGTGGTGGCAGCGTAGCGCCGCTACTCAACTTTTATAAAATCGAACCAGCACAAACCTTGGTCATCTACGATGAACTCGATTTGCCGCCGGGTACAGTGCGATTAAAAAGTGGTGGTGGTCACGGTGGTCATAATGGCTTGCGCGATATTTGCCAAAGCACAGGCAGCAAAGCATTTTTACGGTTACGAATTGGTATAGGTCATCCAGGTCATTCAAGCCAAGTATCATCGTATGTACTAAGTAAGCCGTCACCAGACGATAAGCGGCTATTGGACGATGTTCTCGACAAGTCGTTAGCTGAAATAGAAGCAATCATCGAAGGTGAGTTCGAAGCCGTGATGAAACGTTTGCACACAAAAGCACCGACATAAGTTCGCTGCAGAGAATTAAGGAAACAGCATGGGTTTTAAATGTGGAATTGTTGGCTTGCCGAATGTTGGTAAATCGACCTTGTTTAATGCGCTAACCCAATCGGGTATTGCTGCAGAAAACTACCCTTTTTGTACCATCGAGCCAAACGTTGGCATGGTGCCTATGCCTGACACACGTTTAGATGCGATTGCAGAACTTGTAAACCCACAAAAAACTATCGCCACCACCATGCAGTTTGTCGATATTGCCGGTTTGGTAGAAGGCGCATCAAAAGGCGAAGGTTTAGGCAATCAATTTCTAGGTCATATCTCCGAAGTTGATGCTATTGCCCATGTCGTACGCTGTTTTGAAGATGATGACGTGACCCATGTCGCCGGTAAAATAGAACCGCTGGCTGATATCGAAGTGATTCACACAGAATTAGCCTTGGCTGATTTAGACAAAGTAGAAAAAGCTTTAGCCCGTGCCACTAAAATGGCTAAGGGCGACCCCAAAGGAGCCAAAGCTAAGCTAGAACTGTTTACACAAGTACGAGACGTGCTCGATGCCTGTCAGCCGGTACGCAGCATGAACTTAGACGAAGACAAATTAGCCATGTTAGAAGACATGCATTTGCTCACCTTAAAGCCAACCATGTATATCGCCAATGTTGATGAATCAGGCTTTTCTGATAATCCGTTTCTCACCGCGGTAGAAGACTACGCAAAAAGTGAAGGCGCTGGCGTCGTCGCCGTTTGTGCCGCAGTCGAATCTGACATCGCCGAGCTTGATGATGCCGATAAAGGTGATTTTCTCTCAGACTTAGGTCTCGATGAGCCAGGGCTTAATCGCGTCATTCGCGCAGGTTACGACTTGCTAGGTCTAGAAACTTATTTTACCGCCGGTGAAAAAGAAGTCAGAGCCTGGACAATTACAGCAGGTTCAACCGCGCCGCAAGGTGCAGGCTGTATTCACACCGATTTTGAAAAAGGCTTTATCCGCGCTGAAGTCATTGCCTATGACGACTTTATTGCCTGCAAAGGTGAGTCAGGTGCCAAAGAGGCCGGTAAATGGCGTCTAGAAGGTAAGGAATACATCATGCACGACGGTGATGTCGTACATTTCCGCTTTAACGTTTAAATAGTAGTTAATCAGTATTCGTTTATTGGGTTTTCGGGTAAAACACTGCTTGGCGAGTCCCAGGCGAGTGCGATAGAATACTCACCCCTTTCGGTACGGCTATGTAGCTCAGTTGGTTAGAGCACAGCATTCATAATGCTGGGGTCGGTGGTTCAAGTCCACCCATAGCCACCATTCCGTTTTTTCTCTTTTGTTTTTCTTACGTCATTCCCTTTTATCGTCATACCTGCGCAGGTAGGCGCAGTCCTCAAGTAATTGAGGGAATCCATGTCTATTGGCTTTCTTTTTCATCATTGTTTTTCGCCTTTTTTAGGCGAGTTACTTTTGTTACGCCAAAAATAACCAAAAGCATTGACTCCCACACATCAGCCGCATTCCATGCGTAACCTCGCTATCGAATTAAATACGCGGAGCTGCGGAACTCGCCGATGCGATCGGCTCAGACAGTCCTCACTCTCGTCGCGCATTTAATTCGATAGCGAGGCTGATGAGAGGGTCGCGAAAAACCAAACCTATACTGCTACCTTCCTTATTTAATGGCGACTTGGTATATTGATAAAAGAATCGAGTCTGGTAGACACATTTATCTAGGTGCGGTTCTCTAAAAAGGGATAGGCAAATATAGGGATTACGTATTTCTCATCGGTAATGCTTGGTTCAATTTCCAATAACTTTTTGAGTTATAAAGCTATTTATGTATTTTGTACGTAATAGCGTAAGAATGATAACCCGATTAGAGCATTGTTGTGATTCGGTTTTAGTCTCTTATTAGTACGATGCCATCTCTTGTGTAAGGCATTGAATTAAAAATGAAAAAAGTGAAAGTATGGGGAATATTCGAATAGTGATAACCCGATTCCATAGAATAAACTGTTATAACCTTTACAGGCGCTCGTACTATGAAAATGGAACAGGGTAATGAACAGTAATCCACTTGGGATCCCTCAAAGAGAAAGATCAGGTGCCAGCACGTTTGGTAAATATGAGTACCAATACCATTGGGCCTTATGCCGGATTATTGATGAACAAAGACATACACGTGAATATGCTCTTTTTATGGAATTACATGAAGATGTTGTTTTAGCCGACTCTCTTGATTCCAATACTGCCATGTTTGAGTTTAATCAAGTCAAAAATATTAGTAGCCCAAAATATAACACC
>JAADIY010000012.1 GCA_013151045.1 Gammaproteobacteria bacterium | reverse complement strand
TGAGACAAAGAAAGTGTTTCGGCAACATCTAAAGCTGAACGCAAATGACCAAAGTGAATAGGATCAAAGGTGCCACCGTAGATACCCATCATCTAAGCAGATTGCCTAGTTGCAGAACGCTTATTGGCGAATATGGCCATCACCTAATACGATATATTTTTGCGAAGTCAAACCATGCAAACCTACTGGGCCGCGCGCATGGATCTTATCTGTACTGATACCAATTTCAGCGCCTAAACCGTATTCAAAACCATCAGCAAAGCGCGTTGATGCATTGACCATGACAGAGCTCGAATCCACTTCACGTAAAAAACGCTGTATCGCTGTGTAGTTTTCGCTCACGATTGAATCAGTATGGCGCGAGCTATACGTATCGATATGATCCAATGCTTGATTCAAGCCATCAACCACACGAATAGATAAGATAGGCGCCAAATATTCTTCATGCCAATCTTCTTCGCTGGCCGCTTTGGCATAAGCGATAATTTCTTGTGTACGCGTACAACCACGTAGCTCTACGCCTTTATTACTATATTCTTTTGCTAACAACGGTAACACCGTTGCGGCGATAGAATCAGCCACCAACAAGGTTTCCATCGTATTACAGGTGCCATAACGCTGTGTTTTCGAGTTCACCGCTACAGCAACCGCCTTATCAATATCGGCATCGCTATCAATATAAACATGACAAACACCGTGCAAATGCTTAATAACAGGAACACGTGCGTCAGCACTAACGCGCTCAATTAAGCCTTTACCGCCACGCGGCACAATCACATCGACATAATCGTCCATTTGCACCAATACGCTTACCGCATGGCGATCGGTCGTCGGCACGACTTGCACAGCCGCTAAGGGCAAACCTGCTTTACGTAAACCATCATGAATACAGCGCGCGATAGCATGATTAGAATGTGCCGCTTCAGAACCGCCTCGAAGTATGGCGGCGTTACCTGACTTTAAGCACAAACCTGCTGCGTCAGCGGTAACATTGGGCCGAGACTCATAAATAATGCCGACCACACCCAGTGGTACGCGCATATGACCCACTTGAATACCCGATGGCCTAAAACTCATATCACTGATTTCGCCAACAGGATCAGGCAGGGCTGCAATTTGACGCAGGCCATCTGCCATGGATTCTATACGCTCAGCGTTCAATGCTAAGCGATCAATCAGCGCATCACTTAAACCATGCTCACGGCCAGCATCGAGGTCTTTCTTGTTTTCTTCTATTAATTCAGCTTGACGCTGAATAATGGCCTCTGCAGTCGCGTTCAACGCCGCATTTTTATCCGCCGTGCTCGCAGAAACAAGCTGCCGCGAAGCGATTTTCGCGCTACGACCAAGCTCATGCATCATTTCTTCAATGCTGCTGGCGCTAGCCTTACTCTTTATGTCTGTTAATACTGAAGCCATAATCTACATTACTTAATTATCAATAGCGCGATCACCCGCACCACGATCATTGATGAATTGAATAGCACACTATGCGCTATTTCGAACCGGCAACGGAGCTGCACCGGAGATTGCTAATGCCAATTGTAGCAATTCATCCCAGACACTGCCTACTTCTGCGCCCTTGATAATACGATCAGCTCGGGCGGCACGACGCAGCATCCGCTGCCATCCCTTGCTATCTTGACGTTTTAAGGCGGCACCCACTAATGGCAAGCGTTTCTGCCACACCCCCAAAGACCGGGCAAGACCTGCGTCAATATGCCCAGCATAACCGGCAGAATGGGCTAAGCGCACCAGAGTACGCAACTCTCGCGACAATGCCCACAACACCAAAGTTGGCGCAATACCTTCTTTTTCTAACATAACCATCATGCGCTGCACACGTGCAGCTTCGCCGGCCAAGGCACTATCAACCATGCCAAACACATCAAAACGTGCATTATCACTAATGCTTTCCTCGATTATGCCAACAGTGATGCGCTCATTAGGCTGTGCCAACTTCAACTTATCGATTTCTTGAACTGCTGCGAGCAAATTACCTTCAACATAATCTGCTAATAGCTGAATAGCATCACGGTCAGCATCAATATCTTGCTTTTGAAAACGCTGTGACAACCATTGAACCAGCTCTCGACGCTCTAACGGCCAAATTTGAATTACCGCACCGACCTTATCAAGCGCTTTAAACCATGCTGCCGCTTTGGCCTTCGCATCAAGCTTCGGCATAATAAGAAGAAAAACCGTATCCTGCGGCAGCGATTTAGTCAGTTCACGCAAAGCCCGAGAACCGGCATCGCCAGGCGTTGGTTTAGCAAAACGCAGTTCGATTAAACGACGATTAGAGAATAACGATAATGCGTCGGCAGAAGCCGCAAGGCTCTGCCAATCAAACCCTGCTTCTACATGATGCACTTCTCTCGAGTCAAAGCCTTGATCCAGCGCAGCTTGGCGCAGATGATCGGCTGATTCTTGCACCAGCAACGGGTCTTCACCGGAAAGCAAATAACAAGGTAAAAGTGGCTTTTTTAATTGTACTGACAGGTCGCGCGCATCAAGCTTCACTTAACCAGCCTCATATGTAAGCGTAACAAACGCTGACGATAACGCGATACAGTGAATAATCACGGTGCAGGGCTTAGATCAACCCGCTGCAATACGCGTAATATTGTATTTGCCGCGTCATTACGCATATCTTCGTAGAGCTGCAGCTCTTCTTCCGCTTTAGCTAAAACCTGATTTTGATTAAAAGTAATATCACGGCGCGCGCTGGCAGTACGTTGCTTAGACTCGCCATTGGTAACGGAAAGGGTATAACTCACAGAGTAAAACAATTCAAACTCTGAAACCTTCGCCGAATTATTGACCGATAACACACGGCGAGACTGTGACACACTACCAATACTCAGGCTAACATCCGCCGCATCGCTACTCTCTACTTGCTCGACACGTAACTGCCGCAATCTCTGTCGCAACAATGAGACTAATACCCCATCCTGACCACCACCAGATAGATAGACCGAATTAATCGCTAACTCAACATTACCGTTTTGCAAGCCACGCAACTGATAGCCACACGCCAACAGCATGAGCGATAACGCAGATATTAAAAACAACCTAGCTAATGACAACGGTATTTACCCAACTACTATATTGACAAGACGTTTAGGAACAACAATAATTTTTCTGATCTCTTTACCTTCGACAAAACGAGCAACGTTGTCAGAGGACAAGGCAGCTTGCTCAATCAACTCATTCGGCGCATCGGCAGCAACGGTAATACGATCTCGCAACTTACCATTAACCTGCACTACCAGCTCAATTTCATCACTCACTAAGGCTGTGGTATCGACCTGTGGCCAGCCTGAGTCGAGAATATCACCTTCGTGACCAATTTGCTGCCACAACACGTGTGCAACATGCGGCACTATTGGCGCAATAAGCCGCAGCAGTATGGTCACCGCCTCTGTGTAGACCAATGCGACGCCACTATGTTGCTCATCACTCTCTTCAATTGACCATTGCGCGAGCAAATTCACCATCTTCATCGCCGTCGCTACGACAGTGTTAAATTGGTACTTAGCAATATCTCTATTAGCCAACTCGAGCAAACTATGCAGCTCAAAACGCTGTTTTTTAGCTGCTGCGCCTAACGATGACCAGTCTGCGTCAGGCAATAAAGCAATATGACTGCGCAAAGTTTGATTCACTGGCTCTTCGGTTAAAAGCTTCCATACCCGCCGCAAAAAACGATGCGCACCTTCTACTGCATCATCATTCCACTCCAGCGAATGCTCAGGTGGCGCAGCAAACATCGTAAACAAGCGCACTGTGTCTGCACCATAACGTTCAATCAACGACTGCGGATCAACCGTATTACCTTTTGACTTTGACATCTTAGTACCGTCTTTCAGCACCATGCCTTGCGTCAGTAGACGTTTGAACGGCTCATCGGTTTTAACCAAACCCTCATCACGCAATAATTTATGATAAAAACGCGAATAGAGTAGATGCAAAATAGCATGCTCAATGCCACCGACATATTGATCAACTGGCAACCAGTCATCGCCGCGCTTATCCAACATAGCATCGTCATTGTCGCGACAGGTATAACGCGCGTAATACCAAGATGATTCCATGAACGTGTCAAAGGTATCGGTCTCACGTTTTGCAGGTTTGCCACAGCTCGGACAATCGGTCTCATAGAATTCAGGCATACGCGCCAATGGTGAACCACTACCTTCTTGCAAAGTAACATCTTCAGGCAGCTTCACTGGTAACTGATCTTCTGGCACCGGCACGTCACCGCAGTTGTCACAAATCACCATAGGGATAGGCGCGCCCCAATAACGCTGCCGTGATACACCCCAATCACGCAATCGATAATTGGTTTGGCGATGACCATAGCCTCTGCTTTCAAGCGCGTTAGCAATCGCATCAAAAGCCGCATCAAAATCAAGCCCATCAAATTCATCTGAATTAATCAGCACACCTTTCTCAGTATAGGCTGAACTTGTCAAATCAATAGTCTCACCCGCAGCAGAAGTAATCACCTGCCTAACAGGCAAATTATATTTTTGCGCAAACTCCCAATCGCGTTGATCATGTGCCGGCACTGACATCACCGCACCACTGCCGTAAGCCATCAAGACAAAATTCGCCGCGTAAACGGGCAACGATTTTCCACTAAAGGGGTGCAAAACTTCTATACCCGTTGCAACGCCTTCTTTTTCCATTTGCTCCATAGCCGCTTCTGATGTTTGCATGCGCTTACATTGCTCAATGAATGCTTGCAAATCAGGTCGTGTCTTAGCCGCTGCCAACACCAAAGGATGCTCAGGCGCGATAGCGAGATAGGTCACACCCATCAAAGTATCTGGGCGGGTGGTATAAACGCTAATCGATTCGCCGTTTGCCTGGCCATTTGATGGGTCTGCTTCGGCTAAATCAAATTTAATTTCTAAACCATACGAACGGCCAATCCAATTACGCTGCATCGTCCGCACTTGCTCAGGCCACTCATCAAGCTGATCTAGCGACTCCAACAACTCATCAGCATAATCAGTGATTTTTAAAAACCACTGCGGTATTTCACGACGCTCAACGGGTGTATCGCAACGCCAACAACAACCGCCTATCACCTGCTCATTCGCCAGCACCGTCATATCATTCGGGCACCAGTTTACCGCTGACGTTTTTTTGTATACCAAGCCTTTTTCATACAAGCGAATAAAGAACCATTGCTCCCAACGATAATAATCAGGATGACAAGTAGCAATTTCACGTGACCAGTCATAAGCGAAACCCAAACGCTTTAATTGAACACGCATATAATCAATATTTTCACGCGTCCACTTTGCCGGTGGTACATTATTTTTTATGGCCGCATTTTCTGCAGGCAAACCAAAGGCATCCCAGCCCATAGGCTGCAATACATTTTTGCCACATAGTCGTTGGTAACGACTAATCACATCACCAATGGTGTAGTTCCGCACATGCCCCATATGCAAGCGACCACTAGGATAGGGGAACATAGATAGGCAATAAAAATTGTCTCCATCCTTATTCTCGGTTGCCACAAAACAATTGCTGTTTTCCCAGTATTCTTGGGTTTCTTTTTCTATTACCTTAAAATCAAAATTGATATTCATAACTCGCACTGATAATTAATACAATCAAGAAAATTTTGGCCGCATACGACCTTCATTCACCATAACCACAACATTGCCTAGCCTAACACCAGGCTTCTCAATAAACCGATAAGTGACAGAAGAAATTATTGCCGTAATAAACACAACGCACACGCAGAATAGCAATACAGATAACGTTACTAATAACTTCCCGCTCCCTTCAAGAAAATAGAAAGGAGCATAAAATACCAATACATCAATCACCATAAAGTGAATGATGTAGCTACTAAAACTAATTTTTCCCAAGTAGCATATTGCAGAGTTCACTAACAATTTATTGTTATCAGCAGAAAGAATCAATGCAAAAACCACAAAAACGGCCCCATAAAAAATACTGTCCGGGATATATCTATTATCATTGTAAGGCAATATCAATAGAATCAGGAAAACACCGACTAGAATAACGTGACTATAGCCATTACGAGACAACCTCACACCCAAACTGTATTGACTAATAAGAAAATATAAGACCATTCCCATAGAAAACACCGGAATCTGTCTAACAAAGTTATATTTAGCGTAATCCCATCTTGATTCAGTGTAACCAGGGAAAATAACTGAATAATTTTTAGCCAAAAACACATCAAAACCAACAGAAACCAAAATCGCTATAACCGTCACCCACATAGCGACACTAAGTTTTTTGACATATATGAACAACAGCGGGACGAACAAATAGAACGTCATCTCTGTCGCAATAGACCAGTCTCCAGGGACCACTTTATTTATAGTTGCCGGCGACCAGCCATGCAAAAAAGAAAAGGTAAGAATATAGTTCCATATAGTCAACTCACTGCCTCTGTCCCACCTAATAGACTCCCAAGGTGACAGACTCAATAAATAATAAGCAATAATCGCAAACCAAAATAAGGGGGCTATACGAAAGAACCGCCGCAAAAAAAAGTTTTGATACGGTCTTTTTTCAATATTGGAACGGCCAGCCAAAGATAAAAACAAAGTTAGCGCGCTAGCTATAAAGAATAAATGTACGCCATACTGTCCATCTCGAAAACCTTGCTGAAAATAAAAATCAAACACCCTGAATTCAAAGGCAGAATGAATAGCTATCACGCCTAGTATTGCATAGCCTCTCAGCGCATCAATATAAGCATATTTCTTCACCACCTTATCTCTCCAGCACTAGCAAGCAACATAAAACGCATCAAAACCTTACTCTTCTGGCAAAACCAACCAACAATAATATCGCTACAACAACAATCACTACCGCATAATTTTGCCAACGCACATATGGCGTAAGACCTGATTGTGGCTGCACATCAGCGGTGATCACATCAACAACGTTAAGCTCACTCACGACGACCAATTCGCCCTTATGATTCATCACTGAAGACACACCCGTATTGGTTGCCCGCAACAAGGGGCGCCCTGCTTCCAAAGCTCTCATGCGGGCAATCTGCTGATGTTGGTACGCGGCACTTGAACCACCAAACCAACCATCGTTGCTCACGTTAACCAGTAGGGTTGATTTTGGCACGACTCTCACCATTTCCTCACCAAAAACATCCTCGTAACAAATCGACATACCAATTGGGTGCCCAGCCAATAACATGGGCTCTTGATCGATAGCACCTTGCGAAAAACTCGACATCGGTACGTTCATAAAATCAACGATATCGCCAAAGAGCGAGCGCAGTGGCAAATATTCAGTAAAAGGCACCAAATGGCGTTTGAAATACAGCGAGCGCTCCTCAGATAAGCCGACCAAAGCGTTATAGTACCGACCATCATCGGGGTCCAAATACAGCACACCGGTTAATAGATCAGTATTATTAACTTGCGCCTGCCTTTGTAATTCATCAATAAACCCTTCAGCACGGTGATAAAATTCAGAGATTGCGGTTTCAGGCCAAACAATAAGATCACTCTCCCAATTTTCTTGGCTAAACTCCGTATAGAGATCCAAAGTCGGTTGATACACATCATCTTTCCATTTCAGCTGCTGCGGGATATTGCCTTGAATTAAGCTGACCTTAATCGCATCACCTGCATCTTCCGTCCAGCTCAACGATGACAACAATGAACCGAAGACCATGACCACGGCAATCGCAGCAACATAGGCAAACTTAACAATAAGACCGCGTCGAAACAACGCCAATACAAGCAGACCAGAGCAGATTGCCAATAACCATGACACTCCATAGACACCCAGTATCGGCGCCACACCTGCCAAAGAACTGTCGGTCTGCGAATACCCTACACTCAACCACGGGAACCCTGTGAATAGCCAACCACGCAGCCACTCACTCAAAACCCAAGCGGCAGGAAATATCAGTACCAGCTTTAGTGTAATACTTGCCACACCCAAGCCTGGCGCAAACCGAGCTAGCAGATAAGCCAATACGGCGGGAAATAACGATAAATATACGACCAATAATGCGCTTAGCAATAACGCCAGAAAAAATGGCACACCACCATATTCATGAATGCTGATAAATATCCAATGTATGCCTATCGCAAACATACCAAGACCAAAAAGCAAACCACGCAAGAAAGCACGCTTGGCATTAACACCTAACCACAGAACAAACAACAGCGCCAATGACAGCATGGCAACGGGGTAATAGCCGTAAGGCGCAAAGGCAAACGGCATTGCTGCCCCTGCCGCCAGGGCAAGCAGCTCACCATACCAACCTAGCAGCAATACCACTATATAAATTCCTGTTTAGAGTAAGATTATGATTGCGGGTAATTACTAACTAAATAACCACAATCATATTATTAGAGACCTACAACTTACGCTGTTTTTTGTTGTTCCAGATCGCTGACTTTATCTGCCAGATCAGCCGCCAAAGAAACCTGCAACAGATGCAACCGCCGACTATCAGCAGCCAATACTTCGAATGAGATTGAGTCAATAATTAAGCTGTCCCCACGCGAAGGCATGTGACCAAATGCGTTAATGACTGCACCTCCGATGGTATCAAATTCTTCATCATTAAAATGGCTATAAAATTGCTCATTAAATTCACTGATTGGTGTTAACGCTTTGACTATAAATTCGCTATCACTATGCTTCTTAAAATAACTATCATCATCAATATCATGCTCATCACTGATCTCTCCAACGATTTGCTCGATCACATCTTCAATCGTTACCAGACCCGCAACGCCGCCGTATTCATCGACTACAATTGCCATATGATTACGACTGGCACGAAACTCTTTTAGCAACACATTCAAACGCTTGCTCTCGGGCACGAATATCGCCGGGCGCAATAATTCACGTAATGCAAAACTATTTTCATCACTATGAAAAAATGGCAACAAGTCTTTGGCTAACAATATCCCCACGACTTCATCACGGGTCTCACCGATAACGGGGAAGCGTGAATGTGCAGATTGCGTAATAATAGGTAACATCGCAGCCAATTCATGATCTCGCTCAACGACAATCATTTGTGTGCGAGGCACCATAATATCGCGCACTTGCATATCGGCAACCTGCAATACGCCTTCTATCATTGTTAGGGCATCAGCGCCCAGTACATTTCGTTGTTCAGCCTCCTGCAATAACTCCAATAATTGCTGTCGGTCTTTTGGCTCGCCACTTAGGGCCTGGCTCAACTTCTCAAACCATGATCGAGAACTTGAACCGTTGCTAGATTGTCCGTCTGGCATGATAAATTATTCACCTATTGCGCTAGCGTGCTAGCAAAATCTTATTCATAAGGGTTAGCAAAACCCAAGCCTTGCATAACCTCTACTTCTAAGCTTTCCATCTGCGATGCCTGATCATCATCAATATGATCGAACCCCAACAAATGCAAAACCCCATGTACAACCATATGCGCCCAATGCGCATCAAGCGACTTATCTTGTGCCTTCGCCTCAGCCTCGACGATCTCAGCGCAAATCACTAAATCACCTAACGTCCGTGGCACCACATAATCTGGTGCGCCCAAAGGGAAAGCCAACACATTAGTCGGCGCATCCTTGTCACGATATTCTTTATTTAACTCTTGGCTCTCTGACTTATCAACAACCCGAATAAAAAACTCTGCATTTTCAATCGATTGTTGCTGAAATATCGATAAAGACCATTTTTCCAATAAACTTTCGCTAGGCACATAAGTAGTCTTAGCCAAGCTATCACTGAGCTCCAGCTCAACCGACATAATTTGGGCCTGTTAACATAAATACGATACGCTCTACTGGCGCTATTTTTCTGCCCAGCGCCCCGCGGGAAGCCCCATTGGGGTGCAAGGCAGAATAAACGATGCGTAGTGAGCTACATGAGCGAGCGAGAACGAAGCTAGGTCGAAAAATAGCACCGGCCCTTCGGGTTGAGTCTAAAAAGGCCCCTCTCGTCGTTACTCGTTGCTCATTTGCACCAACCAAACCACACTCCTCGCACCTAGATTGACGCCTTTTCAGGCTCAACAGAACACATCTGTATTTGTGTTAACAGGCACTCGTCACTTCATTTTTCGTACTTAGCTGCTTCGGCGCTATCATACGATTCGTAAGCATTAACAATGCTCTGTACCAATGGATGCCTAACCACATCCTTCGATTCAAATTGTGTAAAGCTAATACCGTCAACATCCCGCAGTATTTTTGATGCATGACGCAAGCCAGAGCACTGCCCACGCGGCAAGTCCACCTGACTAATATCACCATTAATCACCACTTTAGAACCAAAACCAATGCGCGTCAAAAACATGCGCATTTGTTCCATTGTCGTATTTTGCGCTTCATCGAGAATAACAAAAGCCTCACTCAATGTGCGTCCACGCATATAAGCTAACGGCGCCACCTCAATGACATTACGTTCCATTAACTTTGCTACATGCTCGTTACCGAGCATCTCGTATAGGGCATCGTAAAGTGGGCGCAAATAGGGATCAATTTTCTGCGCCAAATCACCTGGCAAAAAACCCAAACGCTCCCCCGCCTCAACTGCCGGTCGCACCAACAAAATACGCTGCACCTGCTGCTTATCTAAAGCATCAACAGCACAAGCTACCGCAAGATACGTTTTACCCGTACCGGCTGGGCCTATACCGAAATTGATATCATGTGCCGCAATCGCATTTAAATAATGCTGTTGGTTTACGCCAACGGCTTTAATAATACCGCTACGCGTTTTAATCGGCGCGACCTTCGATGTCACTGCACGCGATTCATCACTCATCTTTGCTTCAACACCTGCTTTTTTTAATGCCATATGGACTTCAACTGAATCAATACTTCCGTTTTGCGCATTGTCATATAAATCTTTTAGTACAACACGCGCCAACTCTGTTGAGCCTGCATCACCGTGTAACCAAAAATTATTGCCGCGGTTTTTGATCTCAATCCCCAAGGATTGCTCAACTTGGCGCAAGTGTTCATCAAACTGACCGCAAAGGTTAGCGAGGCGCTCGTTGTCCTGGGGTTGTAAAATAAGCACTGAAGGTTTTATCGCTGTGCTCACTAATTCAGCTTACGCGCAGTGTGCTACAGAAGTTTGACTATCCTCTAAGACCAAACGTCCGCGCAAGGAATTTGGTAAGGCTTCGGTAATATCAACTTCGGCAAAATGTCCAATCAAACTGGCCGGACCAGCAAAATTAACAACTCGATTATTTTCAGTTCGGCCGGCCAAAATATTAGGATCACGCTTAGAAGGACGATCAATTAATACACGTTGGCGCGTACCGACCATTGATTGACTAATGGCCTCAGCCATCTCACGAATGCGTTGCTGCAAACGTGCCAAACGCTGTTGCTTCACTTCCATACTAATGTCATCTGGGAAGTTAGACGCCGGTGTGCCGGGGCGCGCACTATATATAAAGCTAAAGGAGTGATCGAAACCAATATCTTCGATCAATTTCATTGTTTGCTCAAAATCTTCATCGCTCTCACCTGGAAAGCCAATAATAAAGTCTGATGACAAACTGAGACCAGGCCTTGCTTCACGAATACGACGAATTTTTGATTTATATTCCAGTGCGGTATGGCCACGCTTCATCAATGCTAATATTCTATCCGCCCCACTTTGTACAGGTAGGTGTAAATGACTGACCAATTTAGGCACATCTGCAAACGCTTGTATTAAGCTATCAGAGAACTCAACTGGATGAGAAGTTGTAAAGCGAATACGCTCAATACCCTCAAGGTCGGCAACATAGTTAATCAATAAAGCTAAATCACCTTCGTCACCGTCAGCCATCGGGCCACGGTAGGCGTTCACATTTTGGCCCAGCAAATTAACTTCGCGTACTCCTTGCTCAGCGAGCAGGCTGACTTCAGCCAGCACTTCTTCAAACGGTCGGCTAACTTCTTCACCGCGCGTATAAGGCACCACACAAAATGTACAGTATTTACTGCAACCTTCCATAATCGATACGAATGCACTAGGCCCGTCTGCGCGCGGTGCGGGCAGATGATCGAATTTTTCAATTTCAGGGAAACTAATATCAACAACCGGTTTACGCGACTCGCGCACCTGATTAATCATCGCTGGCAAGCGATGCAAGGTCTGCGGGCCAAATACCATATCGACATAGGGCGCCCGCTCACGAATCCCTTCGCCTTCTTGACTGGCAACACAACCACCTACACCGAGGATGATTTCTGGGCGCTTTTTCTTCAGCTCACGCCAACGACCCAAGGCGGAAAACACTTTCTCTTGCGCCTTTTCACGAATGGAACAGGTATTGAGTAATAATACATCGGCTTCTTCAGGCGAAGCCGTCACTTCCAAGCCATGAGATTCATTCAACAACTCCACCATACGTGAGGAATCATACTCATTCATCTGACAGCCGTGCGTTTGGATATATAACTTGGGATTCATGAAGTTTGTGCGGATATAAAGCGACCGCCCAAATTACACGTTTTAACGAAGGATTTCCAGCTTCTAGACAGAGAAACTAGATAGCTGGCAACCTGATATATCAAGTTGCCAGCCAAGTCATTGGAATGACTCTTATTATTAATCGTAATCTGGAGTAGCACTAATTTTATGAATACTAAGGTCAGCACCCTGAATCTCATCCGCTTCAGAGAGACGAATACCAATGATCTTCTTGATGATGCTGTAAATGATAAAACCACCAACGAAAGCGATTACCACACCTAAAACAGTACCGGCAATTTGTGCACCTAATGTCACGCCACCCAAACCACCAAGCGATTTAGCACCGAAGATACCACAAGCGATACCGCCCCAAACACCGCAAAGACCATGCAAAGGCCATACACCCAAGACATCGTCAATTTTCCATTTGTTCTGAGCCAAGGTAAAAGTCCAGACAAATAAGGCACCAGCGATTAAACCAATCACCAAACCGCCCACCGGATGCACCACATCAGAACCCGCACAAATGGCAACCAGGCCAGCCAACGGGCCGTTATGAACAAAACCTGGGTCATTCTTACCAACGACCAAGGCGCCCAACACACCACCAACCATAGCCATTAAGGAGTTAAGTGCAACCAAGCCACTAACGGCTTCAACACTTTGTGCAGACATAACATTAAAACCAAACCAACCTACGGTCAGTATCCAAGCACCTAAAGCAAGAAATGGAATACTTGAAGGCGGATGCGCTGCTACCCCACCGTCTGAGCGATAACGACCGTGACGTGCGCCTAGTAGCAACACTGCCGCCAAGGCAATCCAGCCTCCCACTGCATGAACAACAACAGATCCAGCAAAATCATGGAAAGGCGCACCAAAAGTGCTTTCAATCATGTCCTGAACACCGAAATTACCGTTCCAGACAATACCTTCGAAGAAGGGATACAAAAACGCAACAATCAAGAATGACGCAAGCAACTGTGGATAAAAGCGCGCACGCTCAGCAATACCACCTGAAATAATCGCCGGAATTGCCGCAGCAAAAGTCAATAAAAAGAAGAACTTAACCAGCTCGAAGCCATTCATTTCGACCAGCGCTTCAGCACCTCTAAAGAAATCAAAGCCGTAAGCGACAAAGCTATAACCTATAAAGAAATATGCAATCGTCGATATCGCAAAATCGCCAATAATTTTGACTAAGGCATTAACCTGATTTTTTTTGCGAACTGTTCCCACTTCAAGGAATGCGAAGCCAGCATGCATCGCCAGCACCATAATGGCACCAAGCAACACAAAAATTACATCACTACCAGATTGAAACGCTTCCATAAATCTCCCCATATGCGCGTTTTTACGCTTATTTGGGGCGATATAAATACTGCCCCAATTTAATCGTTATTCATTCACTAATTCAGTGCGCTTGAACGAATTTAGTGCGCTGAGATCATAGCATGTGAGCGGCATTAAGGCGAAAAATGGCTATTTCAAGCACCAATCGAAAATACTAAAATTTAAGAGAAATTCTAACCAATAAATCAGACAAATAAACATTAGTATTACCAAGGTAAATATTAATTTGTGCGCAAATATTTTGTTAATACGAATTAATATTGCGCAATTTTTTTGTAATGAAGGCATAATGCCAGCTAGGGATAGGGAGCTTTAGGAGGGCAGGTGCTAGACAAAGCGCGCAATAAAAACAATCAGCTATCGCTGGCTCTACACTCCGCGTGTAACGCCATTACGCGAGCCTACCGATCGACCTTGGGTCAGTTTGATATTACCTACCCGCAATATCTCGTTCTACTCGCTCTATGGCACCAAGACTCGGTCAGTGTTAAGGAATTAAGCACACAAACCCTGCTTGACTCCAGCACACTAACCCCTCTACTCAAACGCTTAGAAACCAAAGAACTCATTACACGATCACGTCGCTGTGACGATGAGCGCGTGCGCGTCATCTGCTTAACACACAAAGGCCGCGAACTTGAACGCAGCGCCTCTGATATTCCAATAAATATCCGCCGCCGAATTGGACTGAGCGCCACCGATGAAGCGGAACTACAACAATATTGCGAACGTATCATTGGCCGCCTTACCGACGAAAACTAACTTCTTCTCAAGCCGTCCCACATTAGCTCAGACCAATTCATACAAACAAAAATCAATCTCTAGACATATCAACACGACTAGACTTATTTCAGCACACTGCTACCCTTCCACAGACAACAAACATTATGCGGATCCGCCATGACAAGTCAGGCAAGGTTATTCAGTCGCTACATCCAAGACTTGCCCAGCGGCAAATTAGAATGGATAGGCTTGCGACCTGCACGTAAAGAACCCATGCAAGAAGTAAATGAAGTTAATGCCATTGCTGGATCAGGCTTAGCAGGTGATCGTCGCTGCAAAGCTAGCCCCAACTCAGCCAGACAAGTCACTATAATCAGCGCAGAGCAAATCAAGCTTATCGCAAGCCTACTCCGACGCAAAGACATTGATCCGGCGCTACTGCGCCGCAACCTTGTCGTCTCAGGGCTTAACCTCAATGCTTTACGTCATCAACGTTTTCGTATTGGCGATGCAGAATTTGAAGCTACCGCTCAATGCCATCCGTGTTCACGCATGGATGGCGCCTTAGGTAAAGGCGGCTGTGCAGCCATGCTTGGTCATGGCGGACTCTGCGCAAAAATAATCGTTGGTGGACTTATCAAAGTTGGCGACGAATTCATTCCATTAGAACAAGAAGCCTAAACAAACTTTATGGCACAATTCGATTCGATCATCATTGGTGGTGGCGCAGCTGGACTCATGTGCGCGATCACTGCGGGGCAACGCAGCAAAAAAGTATTACTGCTCGAACGCTCAAACAAAATCGGCAAAAAAATTCTTATGTCCGGTGGCGGTCGCTGCAACTTCACCAACCTCTTTGTCGAACCTGACAACTTTCTTTGTCAAAACCCACACTTTTGTAAATCAGCATTAAGCCAATACACTCAATGGGATTTTATAGCGCTCGTTGAAAAACACGGCATTCCGTACCATGAAAAAACACTTGGCCAATTATTTTGTGATCGCTCATCAAAAGATATTCTCACCATGCTGCTAACAGAGTGCAAAAAAGCCAACGTTACTATTAAAACCAATATACAAATTAATAAAGTAACGCAACATAATAATAGCTACCAGGTTCACACCAAGAACGAACAATATCAATGTAATTCCTTAGTTGTCGCTAGTGGCGGCCTCAGCATTCCGTCACTCGGCGGATCAGGATACGGTTATCAACTAGCACAACAATTTGCGATCCCCTGCTTTGAAACACGCGCAGCATTAGTTCCCTTCACTTTCAGTGATCATTACAAACCTATTTTTACAGAACTCTCTGGACTTTCAGTTGATGTCGAAGTTAGCGCAGACAATCAAAGCTTTCGCGAAGCCTTATTGTTCACTCATCGCGGACTAAGCGGACCAGCAATATTGCAAATATCAAGCTATTGGAATAACAGTAAAAATGTAACCATTAATTTGCTCCCGGACAAACAAGCCGAGACATTATTAATCCAACTTAAGCAAACGCATTCAAAAAGCTTGCTCCGCAGCCAACTTAATCACCATTTGCCAAAAGCCTTGGTATTACAAATTGAAAAACTATGGTGGCCAGAGCACGCCGAGTTAGCGCTCGCCGAATGGAACGATGAAAAACTAAAGGAAGTTGCCTATCAATTAAACAATTGGTCTTTGCTCCCCGCAGGAACAGAAGGCTATCGCACAGCCGAAGTCACTATTGGCGGAGTCAACACCGACTATCTATCGTCACAAACCATGGCAGCGAAAAACCAAAAAGGCTTATATTTTATTGGCGAGGTCGTTGATGTAACAGGCCATCTCGGTGGGTTTAATTTCCAATGGGCCTGGTCATCAGGCTATGTTGCAGGGATGAATATTTAGCGCAATTTAGCATTCACTTCACTAAAGAAAAAACCATTGACGTAGGTTGCTGTATCAAATAATACGTTTTTCCCTTGCCAAACTATAGAGTAGTAAACTTCGAAAATAGAAGAACCACCACCACGTCGGTTAACGCGAAACAAACGCAAGTAGCGAAGTTCGTTTTTACTCATCGCCAAAATTTTTACTGGCATATATAATCTTGACGAATCCGTCTCACCGTAACTAAGCTGATCATCAACTTTCAAAAAAAATTTCGGCGACCTAACCAAACCCTCGTTACGTTCAACCAGTTGACTGTCAAAGCGATAACTGTCGTTCAAACCTTCATCAACATCCAGGTCTTCAGAAAAAACTCGTTTCTCTCGCGTAAAGACACCACCCTTGCCTACACATGTTTCTACAACGCGTTCGCCACGAAATCTTTTTCTAAACCGTGAGAGAAATTTATTAAGTGATTTAATTTCGGTCTTCGTCAAATCAGGCACATCACAACTCAGCAAACTGCCTGTCTGCAGATAACGGGGCTGGCTCACCGCATTGAACCGCATAGATCGAAGATGAATATATTAGTACGCCAACTATTGGCACAACATATTTCAGTAAATATATACTGTGTTTTAACACTAGAAACGCCCACCAATCTCAGTCGAAAATTAACTGCTTTCTCATCATATCACTTGCAACTTGCGTCCACGCATTATAAATTCCTCGTTAAGAGCTTAAATGTTAAAAAGTTTATCGAAAAATTTATGTATTACGGGCAAAAATAAATTGAAGATAATTCATCAATTTATAAGCTCTTTACGTACAGCGCGTAAATACCGCAGATGACAAAAGCGCTATTGTTTCCGCACTTCGAGCTAGCTAACGACGCATGACGAGCCTAAGCATTCCAATACACCATTCACTCGCCCAGCTAAATCTGTCCACACGCATACCTACCCACTGCACCAGACCAAATTATTTTTCGTTTAATAACAAACTGACATTGTCTTGATCAATCTGAAAACGAAACCGACCTAATACGTTCATACCCAACAAACCCTCTACCCCGGGAGACAATGAAAAGTCGAGTACAGCAATATCGACATTGCTGAGTTGAAACGTACCTAAACGCAATTGATCAAGCCTATAAACAGTGCCTTTAGTCACACCATTCGCAGTTTGAAAAATGCGTTGCCCGACGACTCTAGCTTTTTGTCTGCTACTTAATGCTAAAAAAGCAGAACGCGACAAAGTCGTCATCGACGCACCGGTATCAATCAACAAAGTAACATCGTCTCTACGATTAATTTGTAAGTCGACCAGGTATTGATTTCCAGCTTGTTGTAAAGCCACACTTTCAGCACCGTGAAATGGATTGCTTTGCAAACTCGAAGCAGCCACATTCGGCGCTTCCAGTGAATTCAACGCCAGCCGTGCTTTATCACCTACTTCACTATCATCAACCAAAGGCTTTAAACGCTCAATAGCACCCGACTGATCACCACCATTAAGATAAGCCATAGCTTGTCGGAATTGATAACTCGCACTGAGCAAACCCGACACTTCGATATGCGAATACAAACCACTCAGCGCAAACCAATCTTCCTGACTTGCGTAATATTGATCTACCTTATTCACAAATTTATCGAAATGCGCAAGCCATTGCTGTTTCTGCACTAAGGTAAAGGCATAGGCTTTAATCAACTGATAAATATTAATGGCTTCAATAAAAAATCCATTGCCATAATTAAAATCAGCTAGTAACAACAACACCTCAATGTCATCGTAGTAGACAGATAAAAAGGCATCGACTAATTCTGAAAAATGAGAATACTCCCGAGCCTTCATTAACTGATCTAATCGCTTAAGCAACAAAGCTCTTAAACGGTCAAGCTCTGACGCACCACGCCGATCTTGTTCTTGATACAAAGCTGTAGCAGTCTGATATTGATGCTCATCAAGCAACTGCTCAAATAATGTTACTGGTGAAAGGCCACTATCAGACTGAACAAGCTGATTCGATTCAAAAATGGATATTTGCTTATCTTCTATCGCAGATGAAAAAATAGAGCCGTTTAAAGGAACACCAGTATCAGCTACTTGGGGATTGCCCTCTAACGAAGGCGCTGAAGAAAGATCTATATCCTGTGATACCACACGCGATACATCGCCATCTAACCACCAGCCACGACCCAGCCAACCAATGCTAAATCCGATGGCTAATATCAAAATAGATGTAAAGCGAATACTCATAAAAACCCTATCTACGCAACAAGCGAGAGAAAACCTTTTATCTCCAAGATGGTATCTGACCCCAAATACCTAACGTCGCAAATCACCAGCGTTTTGTAGTGATAAGAGGCTTTTGTTCGGCCTTGCGAACTCATAGACTAAGCCTTGTTATCTTTACTATATCTCAGTATGTCTCCGGGATGGCAATTAAGCTCTCGACATATCACATCAAGCGTAGTCAATCTAATTGCCTTCGCTTTTCCTGTTTTTAGAATCGAAAGATTTTGTTCCGTTATCCCTATACGTTGAGCTAGTTCGTTTGACTTCATCTTGCGTTTTGCAAGCATGACATCCAAATCTATTATAATTGTCATAATACTACTTATACTGTATGAGCTTGCTCATATTCCATCTTTGAGGCCTCTTTCATAACCCAAGAAATTATAACGACAACGAGGCCAATTAATATTGTTGCAATATCGGAGACTCCAAATTCTGCAACTATTACA
>JAADIY010000009.1 GCA_013151045.1 Gammaproteobacteria bacterium | reverse complement strand
CTAATCATAGCGTTGAGCATGACCAACAACTTGCGCATACAGGCGACCAACGCCACTTTTTTTGGTTTCCCCGCATCGAGTAAGTGCGCATAAAAAGCGTTGATCATTGGGTTGTGTCGGCTAGCCACAAGCGCTGCCATATAGAGTGCTTTGCGCACATCGGCACGTCCACCCCAGATCATACGTTTACCACGATGGTTGCCGCTGTCGCGTGAATAAGGGCACACACCGACCAACGCGCTAATTTTTTTGTGGCTTAACTGGCCAAGCTCAGGCAAGTTGGCCAATAGGTTGATTGCTGTGACGCGGCCCATGCCTTTAATGCTGGTAATGACGTCCATTTTACGAATAAACAAATCGCTGGATTTAATTAATTTATCCAAATCGTTATCAATGCCATTGAGATCAGATTGAAGGAAGTTGAGGTGTTTCTGGATGTGTGTATGAATGCTTGTCGGTGCTGCTTTCAAACGATTACTTTCAGCGGTGATCATGCCAATGATCTGTCGACGTCGCAGTAGATGGGCTTCTAGGCGCCTGCGTTTCCTTATCTTTTAGTGCACGAAGTGGTGGTTGCAGTTTCTCGCCAAAGGCGGCTAATACCTGAGCATCTACCGCATCGGTTTTTGCCAATATACCCAAAGCTTTTGCAAAGTCACGTGCCTGACGAGGGTTAATCACCACAACAGGCAAGCCAGACTGGGCTAACAAACCGCTGCACAAACTGTGATAACGACCGGTCGCCTCCAAGACAACACGCTCGATCTTTTCGTCCGGTTTCTGTATCCAGTTAATTAATTGGGTAACACCTTCTGAGGTATTTTCAAACTGATGGTTGCGACCTTTGGTCGTTGCGCAATCCAGCCGATCTTTACTGACATCAATACCAATATTGACTCGCATAAATACTCCCATTCTTGCAACATGCAGGATTAAGAACCTTATCAACTGTTCGGGATGAATTTAAAATGCTTGCCGCCTTTGACTGACCCACAGGTTCAATTACCTTCAGTCTCGACAGGCTGACAAGCGGGGACTATTTTAACGGGGTTTTAAGATACAAGTGTACTTGAAAAATATTATCTACTCACTTCAAGTACACTGACCCCTTGGTTGTGGTTGTGTCCAACACTTTGGACGTAAATGACACCGACGTTAGCGGATTGAAAATTATGGAAGAGAGAACATTCAGAGGAATATTAATTAGATTCAGCTATGCCATTTTATGGTGTTTTGCGTTAGGTGTAGTGTTAGGTCTGCTATACAAATTGCCATATCATAATCTTCAAGAAACAGTTAAAAGCATCGTCACTGAAAATTCAGCACCGAAAAGCTTCCATCTGATATCTGTTTTTTCCATTATAAGTATAGGGCTATTAATCGTAATCGCTGGCCGTACATCAAGTCAAATTTCTACTTTTAGAAATATAATCGGCTACAAGGCAGCAGAAGTGGCATTAGTTTTGGCTGCAGTCTTCTATGGCCTGCTTTTTGGGTTTTCTTGTGCCATATTTGAATGGCCGCTACTAGCAATTGGATTTTATGCTTTTCTTGTAACAGCAGGTATTTTGTTAGTCTTGTTATGGCTATCATTTGAGGGGAATGGAGTTGACTCTGAAACTTTAGCAAGAATCTATAGTGCTATACTAATACTAATAGCAATTGGTGTGACTTGGTATGTATATTTCCGCTAATCGGGTCACCGGGAGTCTCTAAACCCCAGTCCCCACACCACCTAGCATGCGGGTTCACACTAGGCGGTTCGTTAAGCATAATGAAACTTGATCCATCGTTCTCTTACAGAGACGAGTCCTTGTTTCGCTAACCACTTGTTGCTCATTCCCGATTGCATAGCGAGTGTTCTTGCCAAGCGATACGGACCTTTAGAGCTTAGCCCAAGACTCACAGCTGTTAGAGTCCTAGTGCCCAGTTTAATGAGATTGCGAATACGTGTACGCGGCTTACGCCACTGTTTTAAGTAGCACATGCGAATGCGCCTGCGTATCCATTCACCCAATCCGGGTAAAGGCCGGTAGTATTCGGAAAGTCCAAAGCGAAAATCAAGGGGTAAGCGTACTTGAAGTGAGTAGATAATGTTTTCAAGTACACTGAACCCTTGGTTGTGTAAACGTTAGGTTCACGTCATGGATAGGAAAACGATACAAACACGAAAAGCACTTGGTTACGAAATAGACGAGAATGAACTCTCCTCAGACCAGCTAGCAGCTGATGGAAAAATACCAGGTTGGGTCTTTGGCTACTCTGGTTTAGCCTCATTTGTTGTGGGCGCGATAGGAATGGGCATAGAGCTATCGAATGATGATCTAAAGTACCTACCTCTCTATTTTTCGCTTTCCTTTTTACTGGCGCCCGCGTTACTAATTTATCCAGTCTTCCGCTATATTGTTGGCAAAGGTAAGACAGAATTATCAGCAATATTGTCAGTCTTGTTCGGTCTTTATATACACTCAAACGTAAAAAAGAAGATGGACAAATGGGGCTGAATGCACCTAACAACACAATCAAGTCGTTCGCTTTTCTCACTCGGACTGTGAAAACGCTGCGCGTTTCCCCAACCGCTTATTGTGGTCGTTATATGTAAAGGAAAATAATGAAATACTCCGATGAAAAATTATCTCCAGAATTAAGAAGATCAAGAGATAACCATATTAATCACCGTTGGTCTCAGCTTTATTCTTTATCAAAAGATTCAGCTGAATCAGCAATAAAATATTTATTTGCTACAAATGCAGGCGGTGCTGTTGCTGTACTTACTTATCTTGGTGCAATTGCTAGTAATGGCGATTCTCAATTACTAGCTAAACTAGCTGTGGCAATATTTTTTATCGGCATTATTTCTGTTGGTGTTTATAAAGCATATATGGTTCATAATGTAGAAAGTCTATTTTCTCATTACCAAAAATTAGTCGGCGACTACTATGATGAAAAAATTGGTTGGGGTGCACTAACAAAATCTGATGAAACAAAAACTGGGGAACCAGTAGCCCCTTACATTTTTGGTTACATCTCATTTTTCAGCTTCATCATTGGAAGTATTGTTGCAGCTTGTGGTGTTAAGTAAAACACATATAACAAGTGACTATAGTGATTTCATCAAAAAGAGCCATACAAGGCGCTACTCACTGGCAAAATAAAGCGTAGTGAGGAACGGACGCAGCTTTATTTTGCCAGTGAGCTTGGCCGTTAGCCGCAAAACGTCTTGACGTTACAACGTTATAGCGCTACCCTTCGTGCAAGCGAGGTATAGTCATATGAGTGAATTATCAAAAAGATCAACTGTTTATTTTGAAACTGAGATTCATCAAGCGCTAAGAATTAAAGCCGCAACTACCCACCAATCTGTATCCGAGGTGGTTAACGAAGCTGTACGTGTTGCCTTGAGCGAAGACCAGGAAGATTTAAAGGCATTTTCACAAAGAGCCAATGAATCAACATTGAGTTATGAGGAGCTACTAGAGGATTTAAAATTACATGGCAAAATATAGCCTTGTATTTAAGAAATCTGTAGTAAAAGACCTTCGTAACATTCCCAAAAAAGATATAAAACGCATTTTAAAACGCGTAGAGCTTATTAGCTCTGATCCAAGAGCAGAGGGATGCATCAAACTCTCAGGGCAAGAGCGTTATCGTGTAAGGCAAGGCGTGTATCGTATTATTTACGAAATTCAAGAAACAGAGCTTGTTATTATAGTTGTAAAAGTAGCTCACAGAAGTGTTGCATATAAAAACAGCTAACAATTAACTTAAACGGACGCAAACAAAGTCTTTATTCTAGATGCAGAACGACGCACGATACGCTACATGAGAAATTCAGCGGATATAGTTTCGATAGGAATAAGATGCACAGCATGCCAAACCCGATTCAAGCCGGGCTTAGCGCACTCAATAATACGGGGAATATATTATCGACTAAACTGAAAAGGAAGAGCCGCAACCACAGGTAGTCGTTGCATTAGGATTACGAATAATGAAATGCTCACCTTCAATACCCGTTTTATAATCGATTTCAGCACCGACCAAATACTGCATACTCATTGGGTCTACCAACAAGCTCACCCCAATATTTTCTACCGTGATGTCACCCTCATTGATTGATTCATCAAAAGTGAAACCATACTGAAAGCCAGAACAACCGCCGCCGCTGATAAATACTCGCAGCTTCAATGCGTCATTGCCTTCTTCTTCTATCAACTGCTTAACCTTAGACGCCGCGCTATCAGTAAAGATAACGGGAGACTCTTGGTCTTCGCTAGTGATGTCTGAATTAGTCTGGGATGCTTCCATGTGGAACCTCAGTTTACTCTATCAACAATAGGGTATAATACCTGACTAATTTAGTCAAGTATTGCTATGCTACGAAACGCCCCTGCTATGAAGCTTATGGGGGCCTATGGAATAATCGCCACGCTCTCTAGGCCGCAGGTCTCGGCAAAATCAAACATGATATTCATATTTTGCACCGCTTGACCGGCAGCACCTTTAACCAAGTTATCGATCACCGATGTAATCACAACAACATCACCACCCTGTGGTCGATAAACTGAAATACGGCACATATTGGAACCTCTGACCGAACGCGTTTCTGCACTAACGCCCGGCGGCAATACGTCAACAAAAGGCTCATCAATATAATATTCTTCATACAGTTCTTGCAAATCGACATCATCAACAATCAAATCGGCATAAAGCGTGGCGTGGATACCGCGAATCATCGGTGTAAGATGCGGCACAAACGTTAGCGCTACCGGGCTATCACTAATAGCGCTCAAACCTTGGGTAATCTCCGGCAAATGGCGGTGACCATCAACATTATAGGCCTTCATATTCTCGCTGGCCTCCGTTAACAATGTAGCAACCGCAGCTTGGCGCCCTGCTCCGCTAACCCCTGATTTGGTATCTGCAATAAGGTGCTCAGCATCAACCAGACCTTGCTCGATAAGCGGCAGAAAACCCAACTGCACCGACGTTGGATAGCAACCTGGGTTTGCTACCAAGCGAGCATCGGCAATTTGCTCTCGATTAACTTCGGGTAAGCCGTATACCGCTTCTTCTAATAAATCAGGACAGACGTGCTCCATCTTGTACCAATGCTGCCACTCATCGGCATCTTGTAGACGAAAATCTGCGGCAATGTCTATGACCTTAACTCCAGCATCCAATAGTTCTGGCACCATGGTCATAGCAACACCGTTTGGCGTTGCAAAAAACACTAAGTCACATTCAGTGAGATCATCAAGGTCTGGCGCGACAAAACGCAGATCAATATGCCCACGTAGATTGCTAAATAAATCAGCCACTGGCCGACCGGCTTCACTACGCGACGTAACAACCGTAATTTCGACACCAGGATGGCTTGATAATAAGCGTAGTAATTCGACTCCGGTATAACCCGTTGCGCCCACCACACCAACCTTAATTATTTCAGACATGAGACTCACTTAGTAAAATCGTATTGGCCACTATTATAGTGGTAGAAACGCCATCAGTCGCTATCGCTGGTCACACTACTATGCCAAACCAGTCTCGGTTTTGGCTGCTTAGCTTCATGACAGCTTAAACATACCTTCGGCTTGTCTGCATCAGGCAGTGCTGGATCATAGCTCATCGACCAACCGTTGTTCTCGCTATGATAGCAATCAATCTTATTAACTACATTGCCGGAAAAACCGTCTGTAATATACACCACCACCGCTGCAATTTCGCGCTGAGATAAAACGGTTCTAAACGGCATCATCGCCGTTCCATCTCTACCTAGACTAATAACCTTAGCTAACTTGGCTTGCGACATTTTCACCTTGCGCAAATCTTTTGGTGGTGGCGATAAATATTGCGACGCTTCTGTATTCGCGCGACCATCATAACCATGACAAAAATAGCACCGTGCTTGGTAAACTTGTTCACCAAGGGCGTAGCCATCTTTTTTACTATGACAGCTCGCACATTTTGGCATCACCACATTTTTAGCAAAGCGCTGTCGGACATAATCAGATACCGCTTCAATCTGTTCACGGCTTAAGCGTTTTTGCCAACCGACCATAGCTGTACCAGGCCGACCATTGCTCACCACGTCAATCACTCGCTCTCGTGTTAAATCATTAATAAAATCAGCTTGAGTAAAATTACGTGGCATTGGGTTCAATGCTCGACTGGCCGCCGTATTAGCATCTCCGCTGTCGCCATGACAAGGCGTGCAATATTTTTCGTAAACACTTTGACCTAAGTTCTCGGCGCTTGCGCTGTTCATACACATCAAGGCCAACACTATAAATAGTGTGTGGTATCGCATCGTGCATCTACTCAGCTGTTGTGACATGACTGACACCACCGTAGCCGCCTACCCACAAACCTTTCGCTGCATCATCGCTTAAAGCAAAAATACTTTTCGTCGCCAATTCGTGTTCGACCGCGGCAAAACCGTCACCACTTTCATTGAGCTGCGAAAGACCTTTTGACGTACCGACCCAAAGTTGTTTTTGCTTATCAATATGTAATGAAAAAATATGGTTTGATGGCAAACCATCTTCATGCGTGTAATTCAGCCATTGCTTACCGTCATAACGAGCAAGACCTGCACCCCACGTCCCTGCCCATACCGTATCGTTATCACTGATTGCTAATGCAACAATATAATTTGGATTATAGGCCACACTGACGCTAGCCAAACCCTGTTGCTGTTTTTGTATTGTGTGATGATTAGAGTGAATTGCGGGATCAATACTATCTTGATCGAAGCTAGCCTCAACCTTCTCTAAGCTAGCACCTACACCCTCTTCATGAGTCCAGTTTTCCCACTCTTGACCATCAAATCGCGCCAGACCACCCTCGGTAGCAAACCAAAGATGCTTATTACTATCTTGTTCTATCGCGTAGACCCAAGGGTTAGGCAAACCTCCCTTGGTATTTTCCACTGTGAATAAATCCCAAGCTGAGGCGTCAAACAAATCACCTTGGCGAACACGATTAGCACCAGACCAGGTGGCTATCCAAATATCGCCGTTATCAACAAGGTCAATATCGTAAACAAATTGATCGGCTAAGCCATCGGGAATATTTAGATTACGCCACTGCTCTGTCGCCAAATCAAATACCGACAAACCGCCACCATAAGTGCCGACTAATAGCTGCTGCTGATACTGACTAAGATGAAACACCGCATTCGATAAAATACCGTCAACAGAGTTATCATAAATATGATGAGAACCCGTCTTAGAATTAAAACGGACTAAGCCACCTGATGTTCCAATCCATACATTGTCGCCGACAACCTGTAAGGCGCGAACATTATTTTCGCCCACTTTAAATGAAGTGATCAGTGGTCGGTCATTATTATTGGGTAAAACAAGATCATCAAACATTGGTCTATCGAATAGACCAGATAATAGAGTGACCGCGGCTGCGATACAAAGAACACCTACAAACAAAACAACTGTCTGGCTTAGTTTCATTTCGCCCTATTGTTCATATACCACCTTAATGCTGACAAATCACTGAGGTGGCACGCAGAGTGATTGAGTGTATTACAACTATGGAACGAGAGTATTAATAACTAACTTATTATCGGTGCTGCCTACTTTAACACCTTCAAGTGTACCTTGAAGATCACCTGTTGCGGCAATAGCATCCCCTGATTTTGATGCGCGCGCGGTTAATACAACAGCGCTCACTGTAGATAAACGCATGGCCGGAATCATCGCCATACTGTCATCTAAAGTAAACTCTAATGGCAGATCTGCCAGTGTCACACGCATAGCAGCGAGCGGCACCTGCGGGCCTTCCGCAGCTAAAGCAAAAACAAAAACAACTGTCTCAGGGCCAAGCTCTTCTTTAAGCTCGTCAGACAATGTAATGGTTCCGCCGACACGACCCTGATTAGGTGACAATCGTGTGTTATCAACATTGGCCAACATCTCTTCGACTTGTTTAATGTTGTCCGACATTGTTGTGGCAGACTCAGAGCCCACTGCCATCAAACCCAACAAACGGCGCCAAGGCACAAGCGCTGCTTCTAAATCACCGGCTTCAAATGCAGCCGTACCAAATAACCATAAGGCTTTTTCATTATTAGGATCTAATTCAATGGCTTTACGCAACAAACTCACGGGTTCGCCTTGCATATTGCCACCGCTGGCCATAGCGGTGGCATCACTTAAGTCAGCAAAGAACTGTGAATCAGGCGTGACATACTTTTCAGCCTCTTTAAATGCACCAACTGCTTGTGGAAATTCGCCCAACATCAAATGCGCACGCGCCAATACTGTCCAGGTTTCACCGTCTTCTGGTGCCTCTGTCAAAGACTTTCTTAAGTCGACAACAATTTCTTGTAACTGATTTTGGTTCTGAAATTGCAAACTTGTTGCTGTCACTTCTTCATCAGTCAACGATTGCGGTGCGCCCAATTCAAAATAGAGAAGACCAGCAAACAGCGGCAAAAATAAAGCAATGACAATCGCCGTAGTGGAACTGCCTGCTGCAGTTTTTACTTTATCATCAGGTACTGCGACGTCATTTAACAAGCCCGATTCAATTTCTTGCTTAGCCTGGTCAAAACCTTCTTGGCTAATCAAACCATTCGTCAAATCATTATCTAACTCTTGCAGTTGATCACGATAAACAGTGACGTTCAAGCCTTGACGTGAAACATCATCCTTCTCATGCTGACGTAATAACGGCGGTAATAAAACAACTAACGCCACCACGGTCAATATCGCAGCGACGATTCCAAATATGATCATTACTTCCGCTCTCCATCATCTAATAATTCTGTAGCACGATGATGATCTTCTGAACTCAAGCTAACCGCTGCTGTAGCACGGCGTTTACGCAAGGTAAGAAATACGGCTATAAATCCTAAGACGAACAATATTGCCGGACCAAACCACAACATATAAGTGATAGGCTTTAACGGCGGGTTATATAAAACAAAATCACCATAACGCTCAACAAAAAACTCAACAATCTGATGGTCACTCATTCCAGCTTCCATCATGTTGCGAATTTCTTGGCGTAAATCTGCAGCCAGCGGTGCTTGTGAACCTGCTAATGATTCATTTTGGCAGACCACACAACGTAGATCTTTAGATAAACCGAGCATACGCGCTTCGATAATTGGGTTCTCTGAATTCGGTTTAGCTTCACCTGCATATAATGGTGAGGCAACAAGAAACAATAATAGAAATAGACAAAGCGTACGCATTAGCCTTCCAGTTTTTTAGCAAGCGGTAAGATCTCATTAACCAAGGCGTCGCCTGTCAATGGACCAATATGCTTATGACGAATAATGCCTTCTTTGTCGATCAAAAAAGTCTCAGGTGCGCCATAGACGCCGTAATCAATCGCCACTCTTCCATCTTCATCATAAGCACTAGCGGTATATGGGTTGCCTAGCAAAGTTAGAAAACGCTCTGCGTTCAAACGCTTCGGGTGATCAAAGGGGTCTTCTGGCTGCGGCACATCTTTATAGTTCAAACCGTAAATAGGGATAGTGCCGCTCTTTGCCAATTCCATTAATAAGGGATGCTCTTGACGACAAGCGACACACCATGACGCCCAAACATTGAGCAAATATACTTGCCCTTTAAGGTCGCTCGGAGAAAGTGTTTTGCTCTCATCAAGCAATTGCGTCAAGCGAAAATCAGGCGCAGGCTTATCAATTTTGGTCGAAGGTAGCTTACGCGGATCGAGCGTTAAGCCTATCGCCAAAAACACAACTAACCCTGCAAAAATACCCAGCGGCAAGAAATGCTTTAATTTCACTGCTTAGCCTCAAACGACATTGCGCCCTCGGCGGCACCACCACCGGCATTTGACCCAGTATTTTCTGGTGACTTATCTTTTTCAATCGCATCTTTCTTAACGCGTATGCGATAACGTCGGTCACTTACCGCTAAGAAGCCACCCAAGGCCATAAGCCCTGCGCCACCCCAAAGCCAAACGATAAACGGTTTGTAATAAACACGAACACTCCATGCACCACCGCTAACCGGCTCACCCAACGATACGTATAAGTCACGTAGCGGGTTAGTGTGAATGGCTGCTTCAGTCATTGGCATGGTCTGCACGGTATACACGCGTTTTTCTGGATTTAATTCACGAACCGGTTCACCCGCTTCATTTAACACCTGAATGATTCCGCGTTTAGCCACATAGTTTGGCCCTTGCACATCCACCACACCATCAAAGCGGAAGGTGTAACCTCGTGCTTCAACGGTATCGCCAATATCCATACGTACATCACGCTCCACTTCGTAGTAGGTCACCATCGTGACACCGACAATACATGCTGCAAAACCGATATGGCCAACTTGCTGGCCCCAGTAAGACCGACTCACACTAGCAATACGTTTGCCTATTGAGCCTTCGAATGAGCGTTTCGCTAAACGACCATAAATGCCATAGGCTGCTGTAGAAAATATCCAAAACGATAACAATAGCCCAAAACTAGCGCCCAATGAAAAACCTTCCATCGTAAACGGCAAGAAAAAAGCCACAACAAAACTAACTAAGGCTGCAATTTTCACCCGCTTAACCAACTCAACAGCGGAGTCTTTTTTCCAACGCATCAGCGGCCCAAGCCCCATCACGACAACTGCGGAAGCCATCAAAGGAACGAATATCGCGTTGAAATAAGGCGGCCCAACAGAAATTTTACCGAAACCTAAGGAATCAACAATTAAGGGATACAAGGTACCCAATAAAATAGCTGCAGCCGCAACGACCATTATAATATTATTGGCAAGTAAACTGGTCTCACGCGAAACAATGTCAAACTTACCGCCAAGACCGACTTGACCTGCGCGCCATGCGTAGAGCAACAACGATGATCCAACGACAACGATCAAGAAGGCAAGAACGTAGTAACCACGGGTTGGATCTGTTGCAAAGGCGTGGACTGAGACCAAGACACCAGAACGCACTAGGAAAGTACCCAGCAAACTTAACGAGAAAGCAAAAATCGCGAGCAACACTGTCCAACTTTTAAAACTACCGCGTTTTTCGGTCACAGCTAATGAATGTATCAACGCCGTACCGACCAACCATGGCATAAACGAAGCGTTTTCTACTGGATCCCAGAACCACCAACCACCCCAGCCAAGTTCGTAATACGCCCACCAACTTCCTAGAGCAATACCAATAGTCAAAAATGCCCAAGCGATGGTTGTCCAAGGTCGCGACCAACGCGCCCAAGTTGCATCTAAACGGCCACTGATTAAGGCCGCAATCGCAAAGGCAAAGGCCACTGAAAAGCCAACATAACCCATGTAAAGCATCGGCGGGTGAATAACTAAGCCGGGATCTTGCAATAATGGGTTGAGGTCTCGACCCTCGATCGCTGCGGGGAATAAACGCTCAAATGGATTTGATGTAAAAAGAATAAAAATCAAAAAACCGATAGAAATGATGCCTAGCACACCCAAAACGCGGGCAACCATATCGTCAGGTAATTGTTTACTCCAAATGGCTACCGCTATCGTCCAACCCGATAACATCAACATCCACAATAATAATGAGCCCTCGTGACCACCCCAGACACCAGCGATCTTAAAAGCCATCGGCATTAAAGAATTAGAGTGTTCAGCAACATAGCGAATAGAAAAATCATCGCTGACAAAACCCCAGGTCAGGCAAAGATAAGCCACCAAGACAAAACCGAATTGTGCTTTAGCCGAAGGCCGCGCAAAAGCGATCCAAGACAACTTACCTTGCTGGGCACCGACCAGAGAAACAAAGCCCTGTGCAGCGGCAATACCTAAAGCCAGTATCAATGAATAATGGCCAATCTCGGGGAGTAAACTCTCTGCACCCATGGAAAATTCCTTAAATTATTGTTATTTGCGAGCTAATATTAACGACGAAAAATCGCGAGTGCCTATTGGATTAAACTGCTTGCCCCTGGCATCTGACTATCAGACGTTTCACCTTTAGCCATTTCTAAAGCTTCAGCAACATTAGGTGACATATACGTTTCGTCATGCTTAGCTAATACTTCTGATGCAGTGAAATGACCACCTGCATCAAGCTTACCTTGGGCAACAACACCCTGACCTTCAGTAAATAGATCAGGCAGTATGCCAGTATAAGTCACTGGCACACGCTCAGCAGTATCTGTAACATAAAAATGAACGGTTAGACCGTCATCTTCACGACGCAGGCTGCCTTCTTCGACCAAGCCACCTAAACGAAACGAGCGATCGTGAGGAGCTTCATCTGCGGCAATTTGCGACGGACTAAAGAAAAATACTAAATTACCCTGAAAGGCATTTAACACTAGCGCCACAACTATGCCCAAGCCAACAAGCCCGCCGAGGATAATTGCCGTTCGCTTTTGTCTAGGTTTCATCATTCTCTCCAGAATTCATTCGGTTAATACGACTCAAGCGCTGCCAAATGGTTCTTCGGCGTCTCTCTAAAAGTATTAATTCAGCAATAATAAATACAATAAATACAGCGTAAGAACCCCAAACAAACCAGGTGTGCTTACCCATATCAAATAACTCGGCCATAGTCTATTTCGCCTCGTCAACAAGTTCTGACACCCAAGCGGCATGACGCTCACGGTCTAAAATCTCACAGCGCACACGTTTCAAGGTGACTGCAATGGCATAGAGCCATGCAGCTATTGCCATCAACAACATCACTGAGGCCATTGATGCTGCCATCTCTGATTTAGTCGGTGTCACCGATGCACCTTGATGCAAGGTGTTCCACCATTGTACTGAGAAATAAATAATGGGGACGTTAAACGCACCTACAATAGCTAATAGGCCACTGGCACGCGCTGCACGACGCGGATCCTCAATCGCAGCATGTAGAGCCATATAACCGAAATACATGAACAGTAAAATTAATTGGGTGGTCAAACGCGCATCCCATACCCAATAAGTACCCCAGGTCGGCTTACCCCACAAGGCGCCAGTCCACAGCGCCAAGAAACAAAAAATTGCGCCAGTCGGGGCCAACGCAGTGGCCATCATTGATGACAAGCGTGAATTCCAAATCATGCCGATAATGGCCCAAAAGGCCATCGCTAGGTAAATGACCATAGACATCCACGCAGCTGGCACATGAATAAAAATAATACGATAAGACTCACCCTGTTTAAAATCAGGCGGCAAGACAAACAAGCCCATGACCATGCCTATTACTGCCAGTATTAGAGCAGGAATAGCAAACCAGGGGATCATCTTACCGGCTAGCGGATAAAAGCTCGCCGGTGAGGCATATTTAAACCAATTAATCTTCATGATATGGCCTGTTAACACTATAAAAATGGCAGCGACGGCGGCCATTTTCTCGCAGAACAAGGCGTAGTGAACGCCGTGTACTTGCGGCACACAAGCGAACTACTACGTGCCCTCGGGGTACAACGCAGGACTGCGGGAAAATAGTCCCGTCCCTTCGGGTTGCGCCCCAAATCGGGCCAGGCCGCGTTACTCGTCGTTCATTTAGCACCACTAAATCTCTCTCCTCGCGCCTCGCCTGGCCCGATTTGGGGCGGCAACGCTACCATGTTTATAGTGTTAACAGGCCCTACTCCGAACCCACTATTCTATCGAAATTCGTAGTGCAGATGCTACGGCCCAGGGGGTTAAAATTAACGCGGCAACCAACATTGCACCCAATAACGAGAAATGGCCCTCTATCGATAGACCTGCTGCTGCATCATCCACCGCAGCCGCACCAAATATCAGCACCGGTACAAACAGCGGTAATACTAATAGCGAAATTAGTACTCCGCCGCCGCGTAAGCCCAGTGTTAATGCGGCGCCGACTGCGCCCAGCAGACTCAATATCGGCGTACCAATCAGTAATGTTGCCACAAGAATTAAGCCATCTTGCGCTTCCAAACCGTACTGCAATGCCAATAAAGGAGAAATTAGCACCAGCGGTAAGCCCGTAGTTAACCAGTGAGCTAACACTTTGGCAAACACAATCACAGGTAAAGGATGCTGAGAAATAACCATTTGCTCGAGTGTGCCATCGACATAATCTGCGCCAAACATACGTTCAAGCGATAATAGTGATGCCAATAATGCCGCCACCCAGATAATGCCCGGGCCCATTGTCTTGAGTAGCGCAGGCTCTGGACCTACCGCCAAAGGAAACATGCTGGCGACAATGACACAGAAAAACAGCGTCATCAGCGCATCCGCTTTGCGCCTCAACCCCAGTGTCAGTTCACGCGAAAGCATAGTACGAAAGATAGCAATCATAGGATTCAGGCCTTTCCCAGCGTAATTTCGCTAACGCGCTCGCTAGATAAAGGAACATCCTGATGAGTTGTCAACAAGGCCATACCACCGCGTTCTAAATGAGCTTCAATTAACCCTACAAGCAAAGCTACGGCTTTGACATCCAGCGCGTTAAACGGCTCATCGAGCACCCACAACTTAGCGCGACTCATTAATAAGCGGCAAAGCCCCACGCGACGGTGCTGCCCTTGCGATAACTGCTTGCTATAAACGTCCTCAAATCCGCGTAAGCCTATTTTATCTAAGACTGCCAGCATATCGTCTTCGCTGGCATTGGCGCTAAGCAGCTCGTTATCGATACGGAGATTCTCGATACTGGAAAGGTCTCCCTTAACACCGTCTAAGTGTCCAAGGTAAAGCAATTCGCTGTGATAAATTTCGCGCTGCTGTTTAGTTGGCTTACCCTGCCACAGCACCTCGCCAGCAGTAGGTAATAATAACCCAGCAATAATGCGTAATAAACTGGTTTTCCCAGCACCATTAGCACCACGTACATGCAACAACCGACCTGGTTCAAGCGAGAAACTTAAACCATCGAGTAATTGTCGGTCGCCCCGCTCACAGAACAGGCCGCTGACTTGCAACATAGCGTGTCACCGGTAACTAAAAGGGGGCGAATTATACCTGATGGAGAGCTTGAAAGGCTCGGCCATAACGTGAATTAATAAATTATTAGGTTCGGCTAGCCAGCGCGTTGACAACTATTTTGGTGATTTTCCAGCAGCGCGGCAATCTTATCTGCGGTAAATAGTACGCTGTAGTAAGAACCCTACATTTCATTACAAACTAGAGCCTTTGAGCAAATTCAACGACTCTTTCGTCTCAACGTTTTCAATAATAACGTTAAGACCCATCAATTACTCCACGGATCCATTTATTTTTTGGCTGGGTGACAAGAACTCGAACCTAGGTTGACGGTGTCAGAGTCCGCAGCCCTACCACTAGACTATCCCCCAATGTAAAAAGGCATCACCGAAAAACGGGGATGCCTTGATACCAGAAGACCGGTGCGTTGTTAACGCTTGGAAAACTGTGGTTTCTTACGCGCTTTACGTAAACCGACTTTCTTACGCTCTACTTTACGTGCATCACGGGTAATAAAACCTGCTTTACGTAACAGAGGGTGAAATGTTTCGTCGTATTGAGCTAAGGCTCGAGCAATACCGTGGCGAATCGCGCCAGCTTGACCACTACCACCACCGCCTTTAACACGAACGTTAACGTCCAAGCTACCTAAGAGATTAACGGTTTCTAGTGGCTGACGCACAATCATACGTGCAGTCTGACGACCGAAGTAGATATCTAACGGTTGTTTATTAACGGTGATCTCACCTTTACCAGGCTTGATCGAAACACGGGCGCTAGATGTTTTACGGCGTCCGGTAAAAAATTGGGTCTGTTCTGCCATGAGTCAGTATCTCTGCTTTATTAGATTTCTAATGGTATAGGCTGTTGCGCGGCATGCTGATGCTCTGGGCCAGCATAAACTTTGAGTTTTTTCATCATTGCACGGCCCAATGGGTTACGCGGTAACATGCCTTTAACGGCTTTAATGATTATTTGCTCCGGCGCTTTTTTCTGCAAATCAGAAAAGTTGATGGTCTTAAGACTACCGATATAACCGGTATGATGATGATAAAGTTTATTTTTTGCTTTATTACCAGTCACTTCAATTTTCTCAGCATTAACTACGACAATATAGTCGCCAGTATCAACATGCGGGGTGAATTCGGCTTTATGCTTGCCACGCAGACGAAGTGCGATCTCAGTAGCTGTGCGGCCTAGAGTCTTGCCACTGGCGTCTATGACGAACCAGTCACGCGTTACGGTCTCTGCTTTTGCGCTAAACGTTTTCATTAACTTATCCGGTAGGACATCCAAAAAAAGGGTGGCAAATGTTAGCTTAGATACAACTCAATTACAAGGCCTTATCGATTATACCGTCAGATAATCTCAGATCTGTAGTCGCGGCACCGAACGCCCGTTAACAAGGTGCTCGTCAATAATCTCATCGACATCTTCCTTATCAACAAAGGTATACCAAGTTTCTTCTGGATATACCACCAATACTGGGCCTGAATCACAGCGATCAAGACACCCAGCGCTATTAATGCGCACCTTGCCTTCACCGGATAATTCTAGCTCTTTGATGCGCTTTTTAGCGTAATCTCTGACTTCACTGGCTCCATTATCCTGGCAACAGGCACGACCATCGCTACGTTGGTTCGTGCAAAAAAACACGTGATGCTTATAAAAACTCATAATAATTACTCTTAAATCCAGCTATAAAAATAGCGGCTAGCCCGATAATTAGCGAGCGAGTATACTCTTCAACAACACAAACTCTCGACAAATTATGCATTCTCAACGCCAGTATTCACGCCTAGATCACTTTCTCAGCGACATTCAAAACCTGCTGAGTAAAGACGCTAGCAGCGCGCCTGCTCTTCGTGCTAACCCTGCCGCCAAAATTGAAGACAAGGCTCTAGATGAGAACGAAAAGAAATTGTCAGCCGCATTAATGCGCGTCAATCACGCTGGCGAAGTCGCAGCACAAGGGCTTTATCTTGGCCAAGCTCTTAGCGCCAAATCATCTGATGCCAAACAGCAAATGCGCCAAGCCGCTGCCGAAGAAGGTGATCATCTCCACTGGTGCGAACAACGCCTCAACGAACTCGATAGCCGTGTCAGCCATTTAAACCCCATCTGGTACGCCGGGTCTGTTGCCATTGGCATTCTCGCCGGCCAAAGTGGTGATCGCTGGAGCTATGGCTTTATTGAAGAAACCGAACACCAGGTCATGAAACACCTAGAAGAACATCTTAACGAGCTACCAGAGCAAGATGAAAAAAGTCGCGCCATATTGCAGCAAATGCAACACGATGAAGGCGAACATGCCGCCGCCGCACGCGCATCAGGTGCTGAAGACCTGCCTATACCCATTAAAAAATTAATGAGCTTATCGGCAAAGTTAATGACAATAAGCGCGCGCTATATTTAGCTAGCCTCAACTTCTCCGACGTCTTCAACCTTTTTTACTTTAGGTGCTAAAGGTGGATGATAAATAATCTGCACCTTATTTGAATCAGGGTCTAAACAGTAGCAGCTATGAGCACCGTCACGATGTTCTTTAGGTCTCGCCACAATCGGCACGTCATTTTCTACCAAAAATTTAAACCATTCGCTCACAAGCTCGGGGCTATCAACAACAAACCCGATGTGATCTAGCTTTTGAATACGGCTCGGGTTGGGCTCACGACGCGAACGATGCAAGGCCAAACTGTCATGGCCTGATGTTAAATAAACATTGTCATCATCAGGGCGCCACTCAACCGTCATACCTAACACATCAATATAGAATTTCTCACACTTCTCCATATTGATGACAGACAGCGCCACATGATGTAGCCGGCCACTTGATTCAGGGCGTTGCATTATTTTCTCCTCGTAAAATCGTTTACTACTGTTGACGTAACTGCCGAGCGCTTACTCGTCAGCCATATCAATTATTTCAAAATCGTGGCTAATCTCAGCCGCCTTCGCCAACATAATTGACGCCGAACAATATTTATCAGCCGATAATTCGACTGCTCGCTTCACCGATGATTCAGCCAAACCTTTACCACTCACAATAAAGTGGATATGAATTTTGGTAAATACTTTAGGAACCGTATCAGCGCGTTCAGCACTGAGCTCAGCGACACAATCAGCTACCGGCTGACGTGATTTCTTTAATATGTGCACAACATCATAAGCACTACAACTGCCCATTCCCAGCAGCAGCAGCTCCATCGGCCTCATACCCATATTGCGTCCACCACCGTCTGGCGGGCCATCTATTACCACAGCGTGGCCGCTATCAGACTCGCCTACAAACATAGCATCTTCGACCCATTTTATCCGGCAATTCATGCCTTTTCTCCCATATGATTAATAATAAAGTGACCCGGACTCACGCCGCTATAAGGTTAACTGTGATTCAAGGTGCACAAACCTTCTGTGCCGGAGCGAAGCTACAATGGGGCAATTAGTCCAAAAATTTACTAACCCGATGATCGATCGCTTTCTTAGCCATTGTCATCGACGCCATTACAACAACAAAAATATCATCATTCACGCAGGCGATACGCCTGATGTGCTGCATTATATCGTTAAAGCATCCGTTACCGTACTCATCGAAGACGATGACGGTCGTGAAATTGTATTAGCCTATCTCAACGAAGGCGATTTTTTTGGCGAAATGGGCTTATTTGATAACGATGCCAAACGTAGCGCATGGATTCGAGCACGTGGTGCCTGTGAAATTGCTGAGATCAGCTACGAGAAATTTCGCCGTCTTGCTAAAGATGATCCTGAAATTCTATTTTTACTGGCATCACAAATGGCCCTTCGCTTGCGTCGAACCAGCAACAACGTCGGACGCCTCGCCTTTATGGATGTTGCCGGTCGTGTCGCTGGCGCATTACTCGAGCTAACCAAGCAACCTGATGCGATGACTCATCCAGACGGCATGCAGATCAAGATCACTCGACAAGAGCTTGGTCGAATTGTTGGCTGCTCGCGAGAAATGGTTGGTCGCGTTTTGAAAACTATGGAAGCGCAAGGGCTTATCACCGCGCACGGCAAAACGATGGTTGTGTTTGGCACACGCTAAACACTTAACCCGCCGTGCTAAACAATGCCTGCAACTGATCGCCTGGGTTTTCTGCGCGCATAAAAGCTTCACCAACCAAAAAAGCATGGACATCGCTCTCACGCAGTCGCGATACATCAGCAGCCGTATGAATTCCACTTTCGGTAATGACTAAGCGATCATCAGGAATACGCTCTAATAAATCCAGCGTCGTATCTAAGCTCGTATCAAAAGTACGCAAATTACGGTTATTTATGCCAATTAATGGTGTATCTAGCTGTAGGGCGCGATCAAGCTCTTCAGCATTATGCGCTTCTACCAAAACATCTAAACCCAGGTTAGCTGCGGTAGCAGCCAACTCATGCATTAACGGATCACCAAGCACAGCTACGATTAATAAAATAGCATCAGCACCTGCAACACGGGCTTCATACACTTGATAGGGATCAACCATAAAGTCTTTGCGCAACAAAGGCAGATCGCAGCATGTACGCACCGCCGACAAATAATCTAAAGAGCCTTGAAAAAAATCGACATCTGTTAACACTGACAAACACGCGGCCCCTGCCTGCTGATAACTTTGCGCGATTGTCATCGGGTCAAAGTTCTCTCGTAGCACACCCTTACTAGGAGACGCCTTTTTAATCTCGGCAATAACCGCCGCATCACCCGCATCGATCTTTGCACGCATGGCTTTATAAAATCCGCGCGCAGGCATTAAGTGCTCTACTTCAGCCGCCAATACTGATAACGGCTTTTTCTCACAGCTCTCAGTGATTTCTTCTATTTTACGCGTAATAATCCGCGCCAAAATATCAGGGGTAGGACTATCTCCCATGCTAAGCACCCATCTCATTGCTGGTTTCGATCAACGCGGCCAGTTTACGACTTGCGCCGCCGTCGGCGATACATTCACGTGCCTTGTCGATACCTGCTTGCATAGTATCGGTTAACCCTGCTGCATAAATCGCTGCACCGGAGTTAAGCAGAACAATATCTAACGCTGGACCAACCGCATTGCTAAACACTTCATTTATTTTCGCCAAACTCTGCTCTGCGTTATCAACCGCTAATTCAGCAATATCCGCGCGCTGTAGTCCAAACTGCTCTGGTGTTATTTGATAGCTCAACACCTTACCGTCTTTCAACTCGCAAACATTCGTTGCACTGCCAATACTGATTTCATCTAAACCATCATCAGCATTTACCACTAAGACATGTCGACTACCTAAATTTTTAAGCACATAAGCCAGCGGCTCCAACCATTCCTTAGCAAACACGCCCAATACTTGATTCGGCGCAGATGCAGGGTTGGTCAACGGGCCTAACAAATTAAAGACAGTGCGCACCGCCATTTCTTTTCTCGGTCCAATAGCGTGCTTCATTGCGCTGTGATACATCGGCGCAAAAAGAAACCCAACGCCTAACTTATCGATACACGTTTTTACTTGCTCAGGCGTCAACGCCAAGTTAACACCTGCGGCTTCTAGCAAGTCAGCACTACCGCTTGAACTTGAGACGGATCGGTTGCCATGCTTAGCGACACTGCCACCTGCTGCGGCAACAACAAACGTCACTGCCGTAGAAATATTAAAAGTACTGGCACCATCGCCACCTGTACCACAGGTATCAACTAAATAAGGCTTATCAAGCTCTATTTTTGTCGCCAGCTCGCGCATAACGCCAGCAGCAGCGGTAATCTCATCAACGGTTTCACCTTTCATGCGCAACGCAATAAGGAAACCACCCACTTGTGCTGGGGTTGCCTCACCACTCATTATGTCGCGCATGACCGCTGTCATTGCCTCACGCGACATATCGCCACGCTCTGTCAGTTGTTTAATAGCTGCTTGAATATTCATTATTATTTAACACTATGACTTACAAGTATTTTGCTGAGCCTTTCGCTTAAGACATTTCAATAAAGTTACGCAGAAGATCATGACCATGCTGACTTAAAATCGACTCCGGATGAAACTGAACCCCCTCGACCAAATCAGTTTTATGACGCACACCCATGATTTCATCGAGTTCGCCATTGTCATCTTCTGTCCATGCTGTCACTTCCAAACAATCAGGCAAACTATCTGACGCTATCACTAATGAGTGGTAACGCGTTGCTTCGAAAGGGCTCGGCAAGCCAGCAAACACGCCTTTATTATTATGATGAATCATCGAAGTTTTACCATGCATGATTTGCTTAGCGTGAACAATTTTACCACCATAGGCCTGACCGATACTTTGGTGGCCCAAACACACACCCAAAATCGGCACATGCCCAGCAAAACGTTCAATAGACTCTAAGGAAATACCCGCTTCATTAGGCGTACAAGGGCCGGGTGAAACAACAATGCGATCAGGTTTCATTTCTTTTAACGCGTCAATATCGATCATATCATTACGATGGACGCGCACATCTTCACCTAACTCGCCAAAATATTGCACCAAGTTATAAGTAAACGAATCGTAATTATCAATCATTAACAGCATGCATCGAAACCTTTGTAAGCTAAGCCTTACTCATCTTCATTATACGAATCGTTACTCGTAAGACCTGCCTTAGCAAGTGCCACAGCACGGAATATCGCTCGGCCCTTATTCATCGTTTCCTGCCATTCGCGGCTGGGAACACTGTCCGCAACGATTCCTGCGCCCGCTTGAATATGTAAGGTCTTGTCTTTAATCACTGCCGTTCGAATTGCTATGGCGGTATCCATATTGCCATTCCAACCGATATAACCCACAGCACCAGCATAAATGCCACGCTTCACCGGCTCTAGCTCATCAATAATTTCCATTGCGCGCACTTTCGGTGCGCCGCTCACTGTTCCTGCAGGAAATGTCCCGCGTAATACATCATAAGCATTCAATTCAGGCTTTAACTCACCAACCACATTCGACACGATATGCATCACATGCGAGTAGCGCTCAATGAGCATGTTTTCGGTGAGTTTGACACTGCCAGTAGTTGCAACACGACCCACATCATTACGGCCTAAATCAATCAACATTAAATGCTCAGCACATTCTTTTGGGTCTGCTAATAATTCTTTTTCTAGACGCTGATCTTCATGTTCTGTTTTACCTCGACGACGTGTACCCGCGATAGGTCGCACTGTGACCTCACCGTTTTCATAACGCGTCAAAATCTCTGGCGATGAACCAACAATATGGAAGTCAGACATATCGAGATAATACATATAGGGAGACGGATTAAGGCTGCGCAAAGCTCGGTAGAGCTCGATGGGCTCAACATCAAAGTCTATCGTCATACGCTGCGATAACACCACCTGCATAATGTCGCCATCGACAATATATTGCTTGGCTTTTTCTACAGCCGACTCAAAGCCTTCTTGACTAAAACCTGAAATAAAGTCTTCTTCTCGTACCTCGGTATCACTGGACTTCGATGCGGTATAAGCCAATGGTTTTCTGAGCTGTTCGCATAACCCATCTAAACGCCATTGCGCATAACCCCAAGCATCATCGCGCGCCAAATCGACGTAGACCACCATATAGGCTTTGCCAGCAAGGTTATCAAACACGACGACTTCATCCGACACCATCAATAGAATATCCGGTGTGGCAATACTATCGTTATGTTCTTTGTCTGCTAACCTTGGCTCAATATAACGAACAGTGTCATAGCCAAAAAAACCCACCAAGCCACCATTAAAACGCGGTAAGTCAGGTAAGTCAGGAACGCGAAACCGTGCTTGAAATGATTGCAGCCAGGCTAGTGGGTCAGCCACGGTAGCCTGTTCTAATACACGCCCTTCTTCGATGTATTGAATATCATGATCGTCAACACGTACGTGACTACGACACGGCAAACCGATAATGGAATAGCGACCCCATTTCTCGCCACCTTGCATCGATTCAAATAAATAAGAATAAGGCGCATCAGCCAACTTTAGATAAACGCTCAATGGCGTATCAAGATCTGCGCTAACTTCTCGCATAACCGGAATACGGTTATAGCCTTGACTTGCTAGATGCTTAAATTGTTCGTATTGCATCAAAGCCAACCCTTTTTAAGCCGCCGCGGGGAACAGTCCAGACAGTTCTGCCATGCTGTCTATCACGGCATCGGGCTTAGAGTCCCTAATATCAACACCGTGATTATAACCATAAGTCATGCAGACGATATCAAAGCCTGCGGCGCGCGCTGCTTTAACATCGCTGATTGAATCGCCAATCATCATCGCCTCATTCGCCGCTACCGAGAAATGTTTCGCGCCATGTAATAACGGCATTGGATCAGGTTTTTTCTTTGCTAACGTGTCACCACTAATGACAATTTCAAAATCTTGATACAGATTCAATGTCTTTAACAGTGGCACTGTAAATTGCTCAGCTTTGTTCGTCACACAACCAACTCGCACACCAGCATTTTTAAGATAGTCTATTCCTTCTCTAACACCTGGATATAGCGCACTGCGCTCACAGGTATTCGCTTCGTAAAGCTCAAGATATAGTGGATAGGCTCGCTCAAATAATGCTTCATCGGGCTCACCATCTAATTGACCGATCAATGAGCGGCGGACAAGACGCTCCACACCATTGCCCACCCAATGGCGAACCTTATCTTCGCCATGGGCAGCCATACCTAGCGCCTTCATCATTTCATCAGCGCAATAAGCGAGATCCGGCACACTATCAACCATGGTGCCGTCGACATCGATCAATACCGCTTTAGGTAAGCGTTGAAACATATTTATCTACAATTAACCGTGTGCACGTGCGATTTCTGCACGCATTTTATCGATGACTGTTTTGTAATCATCCGCACCAAAAATAGCAGAACCAGCAACAAAGGTATCAGCACCTGCTGCGGCGATATCATGAATATTGTCGACTTTTACGCCACCATCAATTTCAAGACGAATATCGTAACCACTTTCATCAATCAACTGGCGTGCTTCGCGAAGCTTATCCAATGTCGCCGGAATAAATGATTGTCCACCAAAACCCGGATTAACTGACATCAATAAAACCATATCGATTTTATCCATCACGTGCTTGAGATGATGTAATGGCGTCGCTGGGTTAAAAACAAGACCAGACTTACAGCCGCGATCACGAACCAACTGCAGTGAGCGATCAATGTGTTCACTAGCTTCCGGATGAAAAGTAATAAAGCTCGCACCGGCATCAGCAAAATCGCCAATAACACGGTCCACGGGTTTAACCATCAAATGGACATCGATCTCGGCAGTCACACCGTGCTTACGTAAAGCTTCACAAACCAAAGGACCAATAGTCAGATTCGGCACATAGTGGTTATCCATCACATCAAAATGAACGATATCTGCGCCAGCGGCGAGAACGTTATCAACTTCTTCACCGAGCTTGGCGAAGTTTGCTGATAAAATTGAAGGAGCGATTTTGGCGTCTTGCATAATAGTTACCATCGTTAAGTTTAAAAATCAGTGGCGCAAAAAGAACCCAAACTAGGCTGTCTCGCCAATAGCGGCTACGACTCGCTGCGTTAAGCAAACTTTCCGTAACCCATAAATGAGTAGAGCGCCCCTTACTGCTAAGGGGCGCTCTGCTGTCTTACATCTTATTGAATATGATTATGACACTTTAAGCAACCCGTTGCGTGCAAGCGACCATCGTACTGCTAAAAATGCCACAACAGCAATCAATACAGTAACGACGATATCAAACCAATGCGTCATTGGGATGTGGTATTCACCCTGGATAGAACCCGATATCCAGGTATAACGCTCTAGCCATGTACCCACAACGATTGAACACGCCACCAAGAAAATCACGTGTGGATTATGTCGGTTTGGCGTCAGCGCAAATGTACAGAATGGAATAACAAACTTAAGCATCAAGAATGCCCACCAAATTTTCGCATAATCATAAAACATCATGTTATTGAAACGCGCCATCTCTTCTGGAAAACGGCCGTACCACATGATCAAATATTGCGTGAAATAAAGGTAGGTATAAAGAATCGTCATACCCAACATGAATTGGGCCATGTAGTTAAAGATCTTAGGCTCGTCCAAAGGTGTGGCTAACTTGCCGCTACGCGCAAGTAGATACAACAAGATAGTAAAAGACGCTAGATACAAATGGAAATTACTTTGGAAATGATAGAATGCATAACTCGCGCTGTGCCAATTCGGCCACATAGTCATTTCATAATCCCAAGCAATCATCGAACCATAGGTCACATATGCGAATGGAATTAACAAAGCAATATTACGAAAACGGCGCTGCGATTTATAGGATTTATCAATTTCACTTAGCTTTTGAAAGCGAATGAACACTCTATACAACACAAAAATAGCAATAAAGCCGATAACTTGGCGCAGCACTAAGAACGTGTAGTCATGCCATACGGGCAAATGTGCATCACCATCATGAGCACCTGCTAACCACTGGAAAGTATTCTCACCGTTAACCAGCAAGATCAACATCAATATAAAGGCTAGGGGAAATAACACCGCCATTGAGCAGGCGATATCACGCACTTCAAAGCGCCACTTACCGTTGCACAGATGCAATATCGACGATAGCGTTACACCACCTAGCGCCATATACAAAATAATCAAAAAGTTTGTCGTTAAAACCGACCAATTACCAAATGCAAGTTCCATCAGATCACCCTAATTAATTGACTGCTGGAGCAGCATCAGTTGATGCTTGCGCAGTTTCTGTGGCCACTGTACCGCCGTTGGCGTCAGCAACTAACTGATTACGAAGATAGTTCACAACATGCCAACGCTCTTCAACAGTCAGGTCGTTTGAGCCCCTACCTTCAGCGTTACCTGTTGGGCTTCCGTAGGCTGGCATAACATAACTACCATAGGTAATCGTGCCCCAAATCCAACCTTCCGTCATATCCTTTTGCACATAATCTCCGATCAGCGGGATCGCGCCAATTTTTGCAGCGATAGGCGATGACTCATCTGCCTTACCTTGCAGACCATGACAAGCACCGCAGTAAATCTTAAACAACTGCTTACCTTTCTTTAATGACTTAGCACTCACAGCAACTGGATTAACCAAATCCCGTGCTTCTTCACGAGTAGCAACTTGTGTTAGTTCACCACCGTAAGGAATAGAATAAGGTACAGAGCGTCTAGGGAAAGGTGCCATTGTTCCTTCCTGGGGCTTGATACTTGGCTGGTTCATCATGTCTTGCGACCAAGGCCAGGCAAATGCCGTCATTGGTAGTGCAATAAACAATACTATAGCTAAACGTTTCATCTACAGTGCTCCCTCGCGAACTTCAAGAACACCGTGCTTAGCAAAGGACTCTTTTAGACCTACTAAGTCAGATTCATCCAGCGTTACTTCAACACCAACTTGATCAACCGTCACTTGCTCACTGTAAAGCGGGTTACGCTTGCGCAGTAAACGTGCGCTTGTCAAAAATGCAATCAGCGTAAAAATAACACCAAACAAAATCAACATTTCATACGTCAAAACAATATTTGACGGCAGCGGTATCACTGGCTTACCACCTTGTGGTTGCACCAAAAAGTTTGCCTGAGCTGCCGCTAAAAACAAGAAACCAAAAGTCATTCCGGTCAAAGCACCTAACAAAGTGAATTTAGGCACATGTGATTTACGGTGCTCTAAGACTTCATCAATATCAGGATGCTCTATCGGGGAAAGCACCTCGATATCATCCAGTTTCACACCAGACACATTACCTGCTTTGATATCGTTGATCGCGGCAAAAGCCGGATCAAACCCATCGAACAAGCCAAGTACACGACGCTTACTCATGCTAAGTCCCCTCTAAATCAGACTTCGACGCCGGCACTGAGCCAGCCGCCCCACCTGCAGTCGAACCATGGCCAATGCCCATTGCTTCGCGCTTGCGGTGATAACACATTTCCTTAACCTCATACATTGAAACACAAGGAAATACTTTAACGAATATTAAGAACAGCAGCCCAAACCAGCCAAAGCTACCAAAAATAATGGCCCACTGAATCATACTTGGCCACATCACATCAAAGGCAAATGGGTGGTAACCCTGTGACAAAGTAGGTGTCACAATCATCCAGCGCTCTAACCACATACCCAGGTTAAGCACCAACGAAACCACCATCATTGTTGGTAAATGCGTGCGTAATTTTTCAAACGCTAAGGCAAACGGTACAACCGAGCCACAGAACAACATCAGCCAAAAATACGGTGCATAAGGTCCGTTGAATTTAGACAACAACAACTCTTTATCAACTGCGTTATGACCATACCAAACTGAAGCAAACTCAATTAGGTTCAAGTAAGTCCAGACCATTGCGATAGCAAAAGTCAGCTTGCAAGTCTTAACCAAAATTGCAGTCGTCATATAGTCTTCCAAACGGAAGAAATAACGTAAGCAAATAAACAAGGTGATAATCGCCGCGCAACCTGAATACAAAGCGCCCGCCACAAAATAAGGAGGGAAGGTTGTTACATGCCAACCAGGCATAATCGACATAGCAAAGTCAGACGACACAATAGAATGCACTGACACCGCTAATGGGATGAGGAAACATGCCATTAACAAATAAGTACGACGGAAGTTACGCCATTGACGGTCATCACCACGCCAACCTAATGACAGAATGCCATACAACTTGCGCCGCCAGCCAGTCGTGTTATCACGGCAAATCGCTAGATCAGGAATCATTCCAATAAACAGAAATAAGGCTGATGAAGTCAAATAAGTTGAAATCGCAAACGCATCCCATACCAATGGTGAGCGGAAGTTAGGCCAGATACCGCGGTCACTATAATAAGGCAGCACCCAATACATATTCCATAAACGACCGATATGAATAATTGGGAATATACCCGCAGTCATTAGCGAAAACGTAGTCATAGCTTCAGCAAAACGATAAATCGGCTTACGCCAATCAGCATGAATAATATGCAATATCGCTGACAACAAAGTTCCAGAATGGCTCATACCAATCCAGAAAATAAAAGTGGCGATATACAAATCCCACATGTGCGGCCAATTTAGATTAGCTGGCCCCATACCGACGTTATATTGGTAGATTTCTGCAGCAACTGCGCAGGAAATCATGGCAATACAGACGACAATTGCAACCCAATAAGCCTTGCGCGGATTCATCATACTCCGCATCACATCTTTATTGATTTGCGCCCACGGTAGATTTTCGTTGATATCTTTCGTATGCATTCGATTACTCGCTAATCTTGAGTTTCTCTGTTATCCGGTTAAATACCAGATCCCTTACACTTCACGAACACGTTCTAAGAACATGACGCATGGATCAGTATTCAGTCCTTCTAAGACTCGATAACCACGGTTATCCGGGTTCGCTTTATTTTGGCTAGATTTACCTAGCGCCACTTCATGCTTAGCCCAAACTTTTGTCACGGCACTGTTTTTATCCATCAAGTCACCGAAGACAATGGCCTGTGTCGCACAGCTTTGCTGACAGGCTGTTTTGACATCGCCATCAAATACATCGCGATCTTCTCGTGCTGCTTCGTCTTTTGCTTTACGGATACGCTGTACGCAAAAAGTACATTTCTCCATCACGCCTTTATCACGAACAGAAATATCAGGGTTGAGCTGCATTTGTAATGGCTCTGGCCATGAATCTTCGTAATAAGAGAAGAAGTTGAAATAACGTAAACGGTACGGACAGTTATTTGAACAATAACGCGAACCAATACAACGATTATAAACCTGAGCATTTAAACCATCGGGTGTGTGATAGGTCGCTGCAACTGGGCACACTGGCTCGCAGGTCGCCGCATTGCATTGCTGACAATTCATGGGGATAAAACTGGCACCATGAATTTGATATTCGTTGATTTTGTCTTCGCCTAGATCAGGCTCATCCCAGTAACGCTCAATACGCAACCAGTGCATACCCTGACCTTTTGAGAATTTTTCTTCACCAACAACGGCGATATTATTCTCTGCATAACAGGCAACAGAGCAAGCATTACAGCCTGTGCACTTATCAAGATCAATGGACATGCCCCACATATGTTCATAATCGTGGAAACCGCCTTCCTCATGACCTTTACGGTACTTAGACCAGTTTTTTAGGACATTTTCTAACGACATAAGTAGAAACCCCTTTTATACGCGCCGTAACTGATCGGCAGTGATAGTGCCAACCAATTTGCGGCCAACCTGAGTCTCACTACCACCCATTTTGACCAGTTCTTCATTACGTCCGGTATTGCTTACCGAGACTCGTGTTGCACATAAAGCCAATTCACCTGTTGTCGCATCAGCTGTAGCAACAATCATCTTCAACGGGTTAACACCACGGCCAGTCGCATAACGACCATACTCGGTATGACCTTGACCCATTGGAATAGCAACAGTGTCTTTGTTAATACCTTTATGCAAATAAATTTGTGCTTTAACACTACCTTGCTCACCGCTGACTTCAACAATATCACCTTGCTTCAAGCCATAGTGAAGAGCAGTCGCTGGGTGCATTTCTACCCAGGAGTTCCATACGATCTTAGTAATGGAATCCGGAGCTTCTTGCAACCAAGGTAAGTTAGCAAAACGACCATCACCTAAGCGACCTGTCGCTGCTGGCACTAAGCTAAGTGGATAGTCTTTATCTTTTTTATAAACAGGCAATACTAAAGCCGCAACCTCGACAGAGGTATCTGCAACTTCCTCATCATTTGCAGCTTTGGCTACTACGGCAGGGAATGGCTCAGGAGCCGTCACTTTCAACATACCTTTCTGTAAACCTGCTTGCCAATACGCTTCGTCAGTCGCGCCTTCTTTAGCTACCGCAGGCACTGCTGAAACAACATTACGCAGATACGCATAGTAATCAGCAAACGGACCATATTGCTCGCTGTTATACAGTTTTACTGTCTCTAATAAGATATCACCAAGACTACGTGTCTCAGGATAAAGCGGCTCCATCAAAGGCTGCTGCAAACTGATCATTGGGTCGGCTGCTTGATAGTTAGCAACATGAGTGCCCCATGATTCCATATCTGAGTGCAGCGGCAGGATGATATCTGCCATCGATGATGTTTCATCAATAAATTCTGCAAACGCGACCTTAACTTTAACTGCGTCCAATGCGCCTGCTATATCTAATTGATCTGGCGCCGTGTAAACAGGGTTAGCACCCGTAATCAGTGCCACACTAATGTCACCGCCTTTGGCAGCTTTAACAAAAGCAGCTAACTGGGCAGTGTCACCTTTTTTCGGTGCCAACGCTGGGTATGGAAACTCAGCAAGAGGAATAACTGTTTTACCCACATTACCTAACAACACATTCAGCATGGCAGCAGCGGTAACCGCTTCATAACCATGCTCATGCGCTGCGGCAGTACCACCTGCGATCACCAAACTGGGTGCGCGCGTGGCCAAGAATTTTGCAGCTTGCTTAACTAAATCACCAGGAACGCCTGTTTGCTCTTCAGCATTAGCGACACTGTACTGACTCAATTGACCCGCAATCGCTGCTGGCAGAAGCTTGGCATCAGCACCATGGCTAGCCACTAATTCAGCCGCAATAGTCATTGCTAAGCTACCTTCTGCGCCTGGGCGCACTGGCAACCATAAATCTGAACTACCGCCGGTAACCGTCATTTTCGGCTCAGCCTGGATCAACACTCCACGCGGCGCATCACGGAATTGACCATATTGCACTGAGTTATGAACTGATGATCCCCATGTACTTAAGAAGTCTGCGCCAATCGATAACACTGACTGCGCATCAGCAATTTTATATTGAACATTAGCGCTGCCGTAAACTTCTGCATTAACCTTATCAACAACAGTATCGTTAAGCGTTTCATGCGCATAGTGACTTGCACCACCTACCGCTTCAGATACAGCGTCCATCAACACACGCTGATGGCCACTAACCGTGCCAGTCAACCAGGCGATACGCGAACCATCCATTCCAGAGTCTGGGCCAATATTCGACGTTAATTCAGCAAACGCCTCGCCCCAGGTAGCATCAACAAGCTTGCCTCCCTGACGAATCTTAGGCTGCTTTAGACGATCTGGGTTGTAATGAACTTGCAGCGCTGCTTGACCAATTTGGCAAAGCCCGCCTTTATTGACTGGAGAGATAGGATTGCCTTCTAACTTCAGCACCCGACCTTCACGAACCCGGCCAAGAATTCCGCAACCCGCATCGCACTGCTGGCAGGTTGATGCATACCAGACACCGATGCCTGGAATGACATACTCTTCTGGCATTAGGTAAGAAACAACGTCTTCTTCACCTTCTTCCAGGGTAACCGTGGTGGGCATATCACAAGCTGCTAATGCCGCAGAAGCACCGCTTAAACCGGTGATTTTCAGAAAATCTCTACGTTTAACTTTATATGTGCTCATTTAAAAATCGTCCTCTACACTTGCGTCAGACGCGCGCTTATTTGTGACACTTCCAACAATCGGACGGGCCGTTGTTGTCTTCGTGGCATTGGCGACAAAAGCCCATAGTTAGTGGCTTCACCTTACGTGCAACAGTCATCTCTTTAACTTCACCGTGACAAAATGCACACACTTCGTCAGCACGTTCAACCTCCATACCTTCATTGTTGAAGATAAAGCGGTTCAAATGTTTCTCGTGGTTGAAATGCACAAAATCTGGCAGATCATGCACTTTTTTCCATTTAGGCGATTCTTTATTAACCCAATACTCAGTCAATTTTTTGATGCGCGGCTTATCCGTCGCAATGACTGTATGACAACCCATGCATTTACTGGTCGGTGGTATACCAGCAACGTTATTGCGGCGCGCATAAGTGTGGCAATACATGCAGTTGATCTTGTTGTCCCGAGCATGAATATCATGGGGAAACTCAATCGGTTGTTCGACGTGTTTACCGTCGTGATCGCCTTTCGGCGGTACGGCATTCGGCACTTCTGCACTAGCACTACCAGCAAAAAACACTAGTAGGCATAGCAAGCCAAATACCTTGTTGAAACGCGACACAGTGTTGCGAATGCTTTGTGACACCTTTCCAGGAATCAGACCATACGGCATAACGTTACCTCAAATTCTCACGCAGGGTGATGCGAGTAATAATCTAAAAAGATTCAGAAAATGCAGATAAAACGAGGAAAGACAAAAGCCACAACGAGCAATAAATCGCTCGAAAATAATATTACCTATAAGTGCCACTATTAAGCAGAGCCAACTGCGTACAGCGATCATTACGTTGGTAACAACACTTTTGGCTTAAACCAATAAAGCTTGCCCCCGCACCGGTATCTTCCGGTATGCGCTTTTACTGAACTCCGAAACGAAGGCTTAAAGCGCCCCCACAGCGGTGATTAGAGGGCGGCATCCTAGACTAGTTCGGGCCAAGCTGTCAATCTTAACTCCACATGAACGAGTGGTTTTAACGCACCCAAATAGCGCAATAATCCCTTTAAAATCGCGAGTGTTTTTCAGCAAAGCCACGGAAGGTGTTGTTTCTCAAACAAAATCATTATAACGCGGCAAATACTCACAGCAGTGGAACCGTCTTTTATACTGGATTATCAATTTCGATAAATTCATGATCGAGACGAAACTGCTTGGCCAATTGAGCTCCCAATGCTTGCACCCCATATCGCTCAGTCGCATGGTGACCCGCGGCCAAATAATGAATGCCTAGCTCTTTTGCAGCATGAAAAGTGCGTTCAGACACCTCTCCACTGATATAGACATCGGCACCTGCCGCTGCTGCCAGCTCAATATAGTCCTGTGCCCCTCCGGTACACCAAGCAACACTCTGCACAGGCCGATCATGGCCTTTTATCAGTAACGGCTGACGCGCCAGTACTTGGCCTACATGCTGGGTAAAAACGTCAATATCGCTGTGGGCTTTTGCTAATTCGGCGTGGCGCACCAGTTCTGGATTTGAACCAGGCCCAATAGCTTCACCATAAGTCAGGCCTAAATGCTGCGCCAATTGCGCATTGTTGCCTAGTTGCGGGTGGATATCTAACGGCAGGTGATAAGCATAAAGATTGATTTCAGCCGATATCAGGCTAGCAATACGACGATATTTTGACCCGACAATGCATTGCCCCTCACCCTTCCAAAAATAACCGTGATGCACCAACAAGGCATCCGCACCAGCAGCTACCGCGGCCTCAACCAAGGCCTGACTAGCCGTCACACCACTGACAATTTTTCGAATCTCAGACTTGCCCTCAACCTGCAAACCATTGGGACAATAATCACGCTGACTCGACACGTCGAGTAATTCAGCGCAATAGTTAGCTAACTGATCCCGTTCTACCATGCTTTCATCCCTTAGTTGTTATACCATTGAGCTATTGTATTCGCTTTCATCGAAACACCCGTCTATATGCCAGAATCTCTTCGAAAGTTTTCACTCCATCTCGCTCAAGGCGCCTTTATCGGCCTTATCGTAGCGTTCATTTATTTATTGCTGTTTCAACCCCATGTCTTTGAACGCAAAAGCATTAGCCTAAACCAACAAGCGCGCCCTACTATTGCTGAGTTTGAACAAAGCAATGGCCCTATCGGTGGACCCGTGTCCTACGCTACAGCGGTTGATTTGGCTGCACCTGCAGTTGTTAACATTCATACGACTAAGATCATACGCGAACGTCGTAATCCGATGCTAGACGATCCTTTCTTTCGCAGATTTTTTGGCAATGGCTTTAGCTCACAACCAAGGCAACGCGCAGAGAACAGCTTAGGGTCGGGCGTTATTGTCAGCGCAGAAGGGTATGTGCTAACCAATAATCACGTTGTTGAAGGCGCAGATGAAATTCTTGTCGCTCTTGCTGACGGCCGCACCTCCAAGGCCACTATCATTGGTAGAGATCCTGACACTGACCTTGCTGCGCTTAAAATCCATCTCGATGACTTACCTGTAATCACCATCGGCCAATCACAGACACTTGCTGTTGGTGACGTTGTGCTGGCTATCGGTAACCCTTTTGGCGTCGGCCAAACGGTCACTATGGGTATTGTTAGCGCAACTGGTCGCAGCGGTCTTCATATCACGACCTTTGAGAACTTTATTCAAACCGATGCTGCGATTAATCCTGGCAACTCAGGTGGCGCACTAATCAACGCCTTTGGCCAGCTAATCGGGGTCAATACCGCTATATTTTCTAAAAGCGGGGGCTCTCAAGGGATAGGCTTCGCTATTCCCACGAGTGTTGCGACCAAAATTTTAGAGGATCTTATTGCCAATGGTCACGCTATACGCGGCTGGCTAGGCATTGAAATACAAGACATCACGCCGCGACTAGCACAATCCTTCAATCTGAACCGGCCCAATGGAATTCTTGTTGCGGGTGTTTTAGAAAATGGGCCTGCGCACCTTGCTGGCTTTCGCTCAGGTGACATTATCGTTGGCATTGCCGGTATCAATTATTCTAACGGCAGGGACATGATGAATAAGGTGGCGCAAACCTCGCCCGGCACCACTCTAAGCATTGAAGTGATTCGTGACCGCCAAGCCTTACAATTGAATACTGCTATTGGACAGAGACCTCAGGCAAACTAATCCGAATATGGTCAAGGTGTATGGATTAAAAGAAAAACTCAACCCGATAAAATCGAAGTTATCTGATGTTATTCATTCTTGCATGCAATCAACACTAGATCTGCCTGCGGATAAACGCGCCCACCGCTTCATACCAATGGATAAATCAGATTATTATTATCCAAGCGACCGATCCGAAGCCTATACCGTCATCGAAATCAATATGATGCAAGGTCGTTCAAAGGAGACGTTAAAGCTGTTAATTAAATCTTTGTTTAAAGAAATCGAGAACAAGTTAGCCATTGCACCAATCGACATTGAAATTACAATAATGGAACAAGCCACGCATTGTTGGGGCTTTCGAGGCATAACCGGAGATGAAGCAAAATTAAGCTATAAAATTGATATTTGATTAAACGTCAGTATTCCTCTGCTCCGCCGCCTTCTCTTCAGCCAGCTCTTCTTCTGTCTTCTCAGCAGTAAAGTATCTTGAGAAGATAAGACCAGCCTCAAACAATAACCACATTGGAATCGCCAACAAAGTTTGAGAGATAACATCTGGCGGTGTTAATAGCATACCTATAACAAAGGCACCAACAAAGACATAGGCACGCTTTTCTTTCAAACTCTCAACTGTAGTCATTCCCGTTTTAATGACCAATATCGTCGCAATAGGCACTTCGAATGCTATGCCAAATGCAAAAAATATTTTAATGACAAAGCCGAGGAAAGAATCAATATCTGGCATCGCCGAGACACCTTCAGGAGCAACACCTTGCAAAAAACTAAACACCAAAGGGAATACTATAAAATAGGCAAATGCCATACCGGTATAAAATAGCAATGTACTAGATAACACTAAAGGAAAAGCCAAACGCTTTTCGTGCTTATATAAGCCAGGCGAAATAAATGCCCATGCATGGTAAAACAAAACAGGGATACCAATACAAACCGCTAAAGCTAAAATTGTTTTTAAGGGTGTTAAAAATGGTGAGATTGGATTAATCGCAATCATCGTCGCGCCTTCAGGCATAACGCTTAATAGCGGCGCAGCTAACGCATTAAAAATTTCACCCGCAAAGGGAAATAAACAAACAAAAATAACAAGAATAGTAAGGACCACTTTCACTAAGCGATCGCGCACCTCTTTCAAATGCTCCATGAAGGGCGATTCTATCTCTGGTGGAAATTTCTCAGTGGCCATATTACTTCAGTAGATCGGCTAAAAAAGGACTAGCATAAGCTAGCTTGATGAGGTTTTCTTGTCGGTCGGCACAGAATTGCTTGTGCCATTTTCAACCGGGATAGAGTCTTTGAGCTGGTTCACCGTATCATGCAATTCAGCAAGCTCTTCCTGATCACCAGCAAGTTTTTTCAGCTCTTCTGCTTTATCAACTTCGTTCTTGATCTCTTCCTTGACGCTGGCAGCCATCTTTTTCGCTTTACCAACCCACTGCCCCGCATTGCGTATCAAGCCAGCAAACTTATCCGGACCAACGACAATTAAGGCTATGGCTGCAATAACCAAGATTTCCCAAGAACTGATGTCAAACATATAAAGGCCTGTTTACGCTACAAATAGGGTAGCGACTAAACTTTATCTTTTTCTGCTGAGACACTTTTCGCTGTGTCATTGTTTTCGGCAACTTCACCTTCAATCACATCACTCGCGTCGGTTTTTTCAAGCTTAGCATCAACACCTGCTTCGCCGTCTTTCATCGCGCTCTTAAAACCTTTGACCGCACTACCTAAATCACCACCGACATTACGCAAACGTTTTGCGCCAAATAAGAGCAGCACTATCACTAAAATGATCAATAACTGCCAAACACCGATACCACCCATGACTTCTCTCCAACAACCTGTTTTTATCTGTCACCGCTAGCCATTTTCAGCTCGCGACGCCTTTTCTTCAATACCAGAAACGCCGAAGCGTCGAGCCAGCTCGTCGGTCACTTCCGACACTGGTATACCTTTGTGAACCAATAAAACGAGGGTATGAAACCATAAATCAGCCATTTCATAGACCACTTGTTCACGTGTTTCGCTCTGACTGGCAATGATCACCTCAACGGCCTCTTCACCAATCTTCTTTAATATCTTGCCTTCTCCAGCTTTATAGAGGCTAGCAACATAGGACGTGCCAGAATCAGCCGTTTTGCGGCTTTGCAGCACTTCTTCTAACTTGGTTAAGACATCACTCATCGTAGCCGGCCACGTTAATCGCTTTTATAATGCTTTTCAACCAATGTTTGCGCCAAAAGCACTCTTCTCGTGCCCTACTAGAAACAGTATTGGGTCTCAGAGACGAACTTCAATGCCTGCTGAGGCCATAAATTGCTTGGCTTCACCCACGCTGTGCTCACCATAATGAAAAATACTGGCCGCCAATACTGCATCTGCATGGCCCTCAACAACGCCATCTACCAAATGTGGCAGCGAGCCTACACCGCCTGATGCGATAACGGGAACTCCTACCGAATCACTCACCGAACGCGTTAATTCAAGATCAAAGCCATCTTTAGTCCCATCTCGGTCCATACTGGTGAGCAAAATCTCTCCAGCACCGTATTGCGCCATACGCTGCACCCACTCGATCACATCGATACCGGTCTCTTTACGGCCCCCATGAGTATAAACCTGCCAATATGGCGACTCGCTTTTTGCGCTAACGCGCCGTGCATCAACTGCCACAACAATGCATTGAGTGCCGTATTTATCAGCAGCCCGGCGCACTAAGTCCGGTTCTGCAATTGCAGCCGTATTAATCCCTACTTTATCAGCGCCCGCCTTAAGCATGCGGCCAACGTCGTCAACTGCGCGAATACCACCGCCCACGGTCAAGGGGATAAAAATCTCGCTTGCCACCTGCTCGACCACGCTAACAATTGTGTCGCGACCTTGGTGACTAGCGGTAATATCTAAAAATACTAGCTCATCAGCACCCTGTGCATCATATCGTCGCGCCACCTCAACCGGGTCACCGGCATCGCGAATATCAACGAATTGGACACCTTTGACAACGCGCCCGTTATCAACGTCTAAACAAGGAATAATACGTTTGGCTAAAGCCATGATCTTTGCTATCTAATCTACAGGCTATTTTTTTGGTGATAACTCGTCAGCCACTTTTTGTGCAGCAGCCAAATCCAGAGTCCCTTCGTATAAGGCTCGGCCACTAATGGCTCCAACCACACCCTCTTCTTCGACAGCACAAAGCTTACGAATATCATCCATATTGGTAATACCACCCGAAGCGATGACGGGAATCGTTATGGCTTGCGCCAACTTCACCGTTGCCTCAATATTGACACCATCCATCATGCCATCACGACTGATATCGGTATAGATAATGGCTTCAACGCCATCGCGCTCAAAATGTTGAGCCATATCAATGACATCGTGATGAGACAGTTTTGACCAACCATTAATGGCGACTTTACCGTCTTTTGCATCAAGCCCAACAATAATGTGACCTGGAAATTCAGCACAAACATCAGAAACAAAATGCGGTTCGGTCACAGCAGTTGTACCAATAATCACATAGCTGACACCACTATCAAGATACGCTTGAATGGTATCGTCGTCGCGAATACCACCACCAACCTGCACGGGAATATCCGGCACCGCATCGACAATACGATGAATTATTTCAGCATTCGCTGGCCGCCCTTGTACCGCACCATCTAGATCAACCAGATGTAAACGACGGGCACCCGCTTCAACCCAACGTTGCGCCACCGCTACCGGGTCATCTGAAAACACCGTTTCATCATCCATCTTACCTTGGCGTAAGCGGACACATTTACCACCTTTAAGATCAATCGCTGGTATTAACAGCATAATGTTTTCCTCACCTCTGTTACGCTATCAAACAAATCCATTGCTTTCATTGTCCATTCCATTGCATAAAATTATCAAGTAATCGCAAACCCAAATCTTGGCTTTTTTCGGGATGAAACTGCACTGCAAAAATATTTGGCGCCGCCACTGCCGCACAAAACTCACCGCCGTAATCACAAACACCAGCGATATGATTAGCATCATTAGCAACGACATAATAACTGTGCACGAAATAAAAACGGCTTCCTGGTGTGACTCCATGCCACATTGGGTGATCCTGCTTAATATCTAGCATACTCCAACCCATGTGCGGAACCTTAAGCTTTTGACCCTTTTCATCCTTACGGTTCTGGCCAAAGTAGTCTACTGTGCCGGGCAATATCCCCAGAGCATCGCAACCACCATTTTCCTCACCAGAATCGAACAAGGCTTGCATACCCAAACAGATGCCTAAAAAAGGCTTTTCTTTAACTAGGTCTTTAATTAGTTCATCGAGTGATAAGCGTTTTAGTTCTGCCATCGCTTCACGCAAGGCACCAACGCCTGGAAACACCACACGATCTGATTCTGCAATAATCTTGGGATCATTGGTGACCTGCACCAAGGCGTTTGGGCTTACATGCTCTAGCGCTTTAGACACTGAACGTAAATTGCCCATGCCGTAATCTATAACTGCAACGGAATTCATAACTTATTTATTTCGTAGCCAATAGTCAAACAAGACTCGCCTCTTAACCCGAAAGCTTACCTTTAGTTGATGGAATTACGTCTGCGCTACGCGCATCAAATTCTATCGCCATACGTAAAGCTCGTCCAAAAGCTTTAAATACGGTTTCAATAATGTGGTGGGCATTGTCACCGCGAATATTATCAATATGCAGCGTGACCCATGAGTGGTTAACCATTCCGCTAAAAAACTCACGGAACAAATCAACATCAAAACCACCAACGCTAGAGCGCGGGAAATCAATATTGTATTCAAGGCCAGGGCGCCCGGAAAAATCAATGACAACACGAGATAAGGCCTCGTCTAACGGCACATAAGCATGGCCATAACGACGAATACCACGCTTATCGCCAATCGCTTCGGACAGCGCTTGGCCTAAGGTAATACCAATATCTTCTACGGTGTGATGATCATCAATTGCAAGGTCGCCTTTAGCACTAACCTCAAGATCGATCAAACCATGGCGTGCAATCTGATCCATCATGTGATCAAGAAAAGGGATACCACTATCTAGCTTAGCGTGACCGCTACCATCTAGATTAATGCTAACCTCAATTTGAGTTTCTAGCGTATCGCGTTTTACCGACGCTTTACGATCTGTCATGACTTTCTCCAAGCTACTACTATAGCAAAGTAATTACTCTTTAATGCGATACTCGGCCGATCGGGCATGAGCCGTCAAGCCTTCGCCACGAGCCAATGTCGATGCAATTTTGCCTAATTTTGAAGCACCTTCTGGCGAACACATAATGAGACTAGAACGCTTTTGAAAATCATATACGCCAAGCGGAGATGAAAAACGTGCTGTCCGAGACGTGGGCAAGACATGGTTAGGGCCAGCGCAATAATCGCCCAACACCTCAGCCGTCGATTGGCCCATAAAAATAGCTCCAGCATGGCGCACTTTTGGCAATAAACTCTTAGGATCTTCTACAGATAACTGTAAATGCTCTGGGGCAATATAGTTGATTACCGCCATCGCATCATCAATAGTTTCTGCCTCAATCATCGCCGCACGACCGATTAACGAAGCTTCTATAATTTCGCGGCGCTCCATCTCTGGTAACAGCTTATTAATACTTTGCTCGACTTGTTCTATATAGCCAGCATCCGTACTAATCAGAATAGCCTGCGCATCTTCATCATGCTCTGATTGCGAAAACATATCCATCGCCATCCAATCAGCCGGCATACTGCTGTCAGCCAACACCAATATTTCTGATGGGCCCGCTATCATATCGATACCAACCGTGCCAAAAACCATACGCTTTGCAGTGGCAACATAAATATTGCCAGGACCAACAACTTTATCAACGGCAGGGACTGTTTCTGTACCGTAAGCTAGCGCCGCAACGGCTTGTGCGCCACCAACAGTAAATACGCGATCCACACCGCCGATTACCGCTGCCGCCAACACTAACTCATTTAATATGCCGTTCGGTGTTGGCACCACCATGATTAACTCATCTACACCAGCAACTTTCGCCGGAATAGAGTTCATTAGCACAGACGAAGGATATGCAGCCTTACCACCTGGCACATAAAGGCCAACACGGTCTAAAGGTGTCACCTTTTGACCAAGCAAAGTGCCATCCGCTTCGGTGTAATCCCAGGAATCACTTTTTTGTTTAACATGGTAATCACGTAAACGTTGAGCCGCTTGCTCTAAAGCAAGTTTCTCTTGCTCAGGAATAGATTCTAATGCTTGTTGGAGACGAGAAGCCGACAGTTCCAGCTCTTGTGCACTAGCAACGCTTAGATGGTCAAAACGTTGCGTATACTCGATAAGCGCGGCGTCACCACGCTCGCGCACATCCTTAAGGATGTCACGAACCGTATTATTAACGGCCAAATCATCAGCGTCGTCAAACGCTCTAACGTCTTCTAGCTCCTGCCAAAAATCAGCAGACGCTGTCTTTAATCGTCTTATATCAACCATTTGTACTAACTGGCCTCAACCGCTGCTCCAATCTGTTCAATCAAGCGTTTAATACGCGACTGCTTCATTTTCATCGAACCCTTATTGACAACCAGGCGCGAACTGACATCCATAATATGCTCCATAGGCACTAAGCCATTAGCGCGAAGCGTATTACCTGTATCCACCAAATCAACGATCAGATCTGATAAACCGACTATTGGCGCCAACTCCATTGAGCCATAAAGCTTGATAATCTCTACCTGTACACCTTGTTTGGCATAATATTGCTGAGTCGTGCGAACATATTTTGTCGCAATACGCATACGCGCTTGACGCTGATTAGAATCAGGCACACCTGCCAGCATCAATGCACAACTCGCTATCTTTAAATCGAGCGGCTCATACAAACCATTGCCGTCATACTCGACCAACACATCCTTACCTGCAATACCGACATCGGCAGCCCCGTATTCGACAAATGTTGGGACATCAGCAGCGCGGATAATAACTAGCTTAACACCAGGCTCATTGGTATCAATAATAAGTTTACGACTAGTATCAGGATCTTCGGTAGGGACAATACCGGCAGCGGCCAACAGCGGCAGCGCCTCTTTATAAATACGCCCCTTCGAGACAGCAATTGTTAAATTATCGTTCATAAATAATCATCAATCCTTAATAGGGTACGCGACGAATAACCGCACCAAGCTGATGTAATTTTTCTTCAATACACTCGTAGCCACGATCCACATGATAAATACGATCCACCACGGTATCACCCTCAGCGACCAAACCTGCCAATACTAAACTCGCCGATGCGCGTAGATCGGTAGCCATTACCGGCGCACCGATTAAACCTTTGCTACCAGTACAAAATGCTGTATTCCCTTCTACTCGAATATCAGCACCCATACGCCGCAGTTCTTGCACATGCATAAAACGGTTTTCGAACACATTCTCAGTAATAGCGCCTGCGCCTTCGGCAACTGAGTTAAGCGCGGTAAATTGAGCCTGCATATCTGTAGGAAATGCTGGATAGGGTGCCGTGTAAATATCGACCGCTTTCGGTCGGCGCCCTTCCATATCTAACTCAATCCAATCTTCGCCTACTTCAATTTTAGCGCCAGCATCTCGTAATTTTGTCAACACTGAATCCAATAAGCCTGGCGAAGTATCACGCACTTTCACACGACCACCAGTAATGGCACCCGCCACCAAATAGGTTCCCGTTTCAATACGGTCTGGCAGAATTCGATATTCTGTGCCGTGCAGTTTTTCGACGCCCATAATAACGATACGGTCCGTGCCAGCGCCTTCAATTTTAGCACCCATGCTGATCAGAAAATTAGCCAAATCAACAACTTCTGGCTCGCGCGCCGCGTTCTCAAGCACGGTTTCGCCCTCGGCTAGGGTTGCTGCCATCATTAGGTTTTCAGTACCCGTTACCGATACAACATCGAGAAAGATATGAGCACCCTTCAATCGACCTGCTTTAGCGTTGATATACCCCTTCTCCATAGAGAAGGTGGCGCCCATCGCCTCGAGGCCCATAATGTGTAGATTGACGGGTCTTGAGCCAATAGCACAACCACCCGGCAATGACACATGTGCTTCACCGTAACGCGCAAGCAATGGCCCCAGCGCTAATATCGACGCCCGCATTGTTTTAACAAGCTCATAAGGCGCATCAAAATTTTCAATTGTCGACGCATCAACCTCGACACCCATGCGTTCACCGACAACTAAGGTGACACCCATACGCCCGAGCAATTCCATGGTCGTCGTCACATCACGAAGATGCGGCACATTTGAAATCGCGACTGGCTCTTGCGTCAACAAACAAGCAATCACTATAGGTAACGCGGCGTTTTTTGCCCCGGAAATGCGAATATCGCCATCAAGGCGACAACCACCGGAGATTATTAATTTATCCATTCGAGTTAATTAGGCAATTTGATTAATGGGTCAATGAATTGTGTTGTTCTATCGTAAAGCTCGATAGCAACCATTTTGATAGTCTATTAAATTATAATTCTTTAGTTCTAAGCGGTCTCTGTCTCTGGAACTCGTGTTTTCAACGCTATCGCGTGGATCGCCGCATTCTCTACATTATCACCTAAAGTGCCGTACACCATGCGGTGCTGCTCTAAAATAGATTTGCCGCGAAATGCTTCTGCTACCACTACTGCTTCAAAATGAACGCCGTCATCACCTTTGACTTGAACGTTGGCACCAGGCAATCCCGCTAATATCATTTGTTCAATTTGTGGCGCTTGCATGATTCTGATCCGTAAATAGGTCTTATTCTAGCATAAGGTCACTATCAAGCATTAGCACCAGATAGCTAAGTTTATGCTGCGATGGGCAAAATAGTATCAAGACTCGTCATCGCTAGCACCGATAAAATATGCGGCGGCACTTCAACAAAACTTATTTGACCACCAGCCAAACTCACTCGACGATACAACTCAACCATAAATGCAGTGGCCGCACTATCCGCATGCGAAATTTCAGCTAAATTAATAATCAGCTCTTCAGAACGCCCCGCCAAACTAGCAATAAGACTCTCAAATTCAGCAGCCGTGTCAAAACTGAGCGCTCCGGACAAACGACACTGATCCCCATCAAGACGATACTCAAGCTGAGCCATCATCATCCTCGTCTACGACAAGCTTATTTTTTCGTTCTAGATCTGCCACCAAAGCATCAATACCCTTCCTCGACACGAAGCTGGAAAAGGTACTGCGGTAATTGGTAATCAGGCTAACCCCTTCAATGGTGATATTGAATACTTTCCAAGCCCCTTTCTTTTGATGCAAGCGATAAGTCACTTCTACCGGCTCGTCTCCAACACTCACTAAACTTGTTACATCAATATACTTATCCCCTTCCTTAAAGCGGGCGGGCTTGTAACTCACCTCAGCATCTGCAAAGCGGTATAAGGCTTTTGCATAAGTATTCACCAATAATTCTCTAAACTGCACAGCAAAGGCTTTGCGCTGAGACACCGTTGCACGACGCCAGTATTTACCCAAAGCAAGCTTAGACATACGAACAAAATCGAAATGCGGGAGTATTTTATCGCCGACAATGCTACGCAACACGGCACTATCTGCTTCAATGGCTTCTTTTTCTGTCTGGAAAGCCGCCAACAGTTCGCTTGTTGTATTGGCGACTAATTGTTGTGCCGGGTGATCTTCCGCCACAGCAACGCCAACGAAAAGAATGCTAGCAAGTAAAAACAACCCTACATTCTGCGCTCTTAACACTGAAATCTCCTGGATAAAAAACGATACTAAATATCTTTAACTAGAAACAAACCAACTAACTTTAAGCCTAAGTTTGGCCTCAATTCTGCCATAGGCAAGCCCAACAACAGCTTAATCTGATTACTCTGACCCCGCCTCATTCAATAAAAACCGGCCTATCAGCTGCTCGATAATAATCGCTGACTGCGTCAATTCGATAACATCGCCTGAATCGAGGTACTCTTCCTCGGCCCCTGGCTCTAAGCCAATATACTGCTCGCCTAATAGTCCTGATGTAAAAATATTCGCTGCCGTATCAATAGGTAAACGGTCATAACCATCGGCAATTGTCATCTCAACAACTGCCTCATAACGGTCCTGGTCATAGTTGATGGCGTTAACACGCCCTACCCTCACACCGCCAAGACGAACTGGAGAGCGCACCTTAAGACCACCAATATTTTCAAACCGCGCATTAACAATATAACCTTCAGTGTCTGAAAACGCGCCGAGATTACTTACCTTCATTGCCAACATCACTAGTGCGCCAATACCTGCCGCGACAAACAACCCAACCGCGATTTCGGTCATTCTGCTATACATGGATTAATTCCCTCCAAACATCAGCGCAGTTAATATAAAATCAAAAGCTAATACAGCGAAAGCACTGTGCACCACTGTACGCATCGTTGCCCTACTTACACCTTCTGCAGTCGGCTTAGCGTCATAGCCTTCAAATACTGCAATCCAGGTGATAATAATGCCAAAAACAAAACTCTTAATAATGCCATTAAGAATATCATCATAAAAATCCACATTGGCCTGCATAAGCGACCAAAAGGCACCGCTATCAACACCTAACAAACCGACGCCCACTAAATAGCCACCAATAATTCCGACGCTACTAAACATAGCGGCCAACAATGGCATTGAAAGCACACCAGCGAGGAATCTCGGCGCTACGACACGTTTGATAGGGTCTACCGCCATCATTTCCATACTGGACAACTGCTCTGTTGCTTTCATCAAGCCTATTTCAGCCGTCAAGGCCGAGCCAGCACGACCAGCAAACAACAAACCCGCCAATACCGGGCCTAGCTCACGCACCAGTGATAAGGCCACCACCTGACCCAATATTTGTTCAGAGCCAAAATCGCGCAGGGTATAAAACATCTGCAACCCCAGCACCATGCCAACTGCAAGCGCTGAGATGACAATAATCGCTATCGATAATACGCCGACCTCATAGAGCTGCGTGACCACCAATGAAAAACGCCGCAACAGCATCGGCAAACTAGCAATGACTTGAGATATAAATAAGCTTGCCTGACCTAAACGCGCGATTTTACGCAAGGCAGCCTCACCGATAAGCCGTATCGGCTCAAACATTACTTACTCTCTCTTTTGATCAACACTATCATAATTACTCAACCGTATTACTCGACACTAGCAAACAAATCAGACTGATAATCTTTTGCCGGATATTGAAATGAAACAGGCCCATCAGGTTCAGCACGCAAAAATTGTTGCGCCCAAGGCGAATCAGATTCTCGTAATTCATCCGGCGTACCGCTCGCGATCACCTTTCCTTCCGAAATCATATAGACATAATCTGAAATGGTCATTGCCTCATGAACATCATGCGAAACGATAATACTGGTCATACCTAAACTATCATTAAGCAACTTTATTAAACGCGTAATAACACCCATGGTAATTGGATCTTGGCCAACAAAAGGCTCGTCATACATCATCAAACGCGGATCAAGCGCAAATGCACGCGCCAAAGCCACTCGTCGCGCCATACCGCCTGACAGCTCAGCAGGCATCAATTGTGCGGCGCCACGCAAACCAACCGCCTCAAGCTTGGACAAAACTAAATGACTGAGCATTTGCTCCGATAGTTTTGTATGTTCTCTCAGCGGGAAGGCAACATTGTCAAACACACTTAAACCGGTAAACAAGGCGCTAGCCTGAAACAACAACCCCATGCTTTTACGTGCCTGCAACAGCTCGTTCTTACCCAAATCAGGAATACTTTTTCCTTCGTAGGATATGCTGCCAGCATGCGGCCTAACCTGACCGCCTATCATGCGTAGCAAAGTCGTTTTACCTGTACCGCTTGGCCCCATGATGGTCGTAATCTTTCCGCGCTGAATCTGCACGTCCATTCCATCGGCGATCACACGCTCTCCATATTTAAACTGGAGGTCTTTAATCGTCAAAATAATATCTGATGACAAAGCTTCAATCCCGTAACTAAAAAATTAAAATGGTGACCGACAACCTAAACGGCGATGCTCTAGTACTGGAAAGTTTTTCCGCACACGATCAATCACATCACGATCAATCTCAGCGACGACCACACCAGCCCCACTATCTAAACTGTCGACAATACCACCCCATGGGTCAATAACCATCGAGTGCCCGTAACTTTCACGACCGCTAACATGATAACCACCTTGGTTTGGGGCAATCAAGTAACATAAATTCTCTATAGCTCTTGCACAGACTAGGTGCTGCCAATGCGCTTTACCTGTAATCGCGGTAAACGCCGACGGCAACACAATAATGTCAATACCACTCTCCGCCATCTGACGAAACTGTTCAGGAAAACGCAAGTCATAACACACCGCCAACCCCAATCGACCATAAGGCGTATCAACACAACATACCTCATCTCCCGGCTCTATTGTTTCTGACTCAGCGTATTGCTCGTTACTTTCCTCAAGATTGACATCAAATAAATGCATTTTGTCATAGCGCGCCACTCGCTCTCCTGAGCTGTCATAAACGAGGCACGCCGCACGAATATGTTTAGGGCTTTTCGTACTTAGCGGTATTGTCCCGCCAATCAAAAAAATTCCATGCTTACTCGCTTGCGCAGACAAAAAATCTTGCACCAGCCCAGCACCATCAACCTCGGCCACGCGTAATTTCTCATTTTCTGCCATGCCCATAAACGAAAAATTCTCTGGCAGCACCACGATTTTGGCGCCACGCTCTACCGCTATATTAATTAGTCGCTCCGACTCCATCAAATTTGCACTGACACTGGGGCCCGATGCCATTTGAATGGCCGCTATATTAAATTTAGTTTGCTTTGCTTGCATCATCACTTTCACTGTGTTTCTTTGTTTTTGTCTTATCTTGCGACTTAGCAGCACTCAATAAAGTCACCTCAGGGTCTTGCCAAGAACCACTGACCTGGTATTTATAGTGCAATATTTTTGGATTAAATAGTTTATGTAAAAACATAATTGCGGTACCGATACCCGCACCTGCCGGGCCAGCAACAGCAGCGCCCACCAATGGTAAACTCGAACTCACCGCTGGCGTTACCGCCATAACTTGGTCGTAGTCTTGTTCAACCAGCCCAATTCTACCTGCGATATCAATGCGTGCAGCAGGGCCTTTCATAACCAAATCATCCGTCACGGCATCGCCATTCTTTACGACAAAGTGCCCCTTAATAGTATTGATCTTTAATCCCTTTTTAAACAAATCAGAAAAATCCAAGCTAAGACGTTGCGGTAGCGCCTGAATACTTAACAAACCAAACACTCGGCCCGCCCCCGGATCAATATCACTAAAACTAATATTTTTGATCGATAAGGCTAACTGACCGTTCAGTTTTTCGTGACTATAACTCGTCGGCACTCCCTGCCAAAATACATTAGCATCAACTTTTGTCGCACCACCATCAACATTCTCAACAGCATAATCAAAATCATCTAACATCGCACTAAGATCGCTAGTCTCTGCAGAAACATTAAACGAGGAGCGCTGCTTATTAGCCACCTGCGTCCAATTTCCGGCACCCGCCAATAACAAATTGGGTGTGCGAAGTGCAATATCTTTAATATGTTGTCCTTGCTTAACCTTACTCGTTTTAAATGCCAGCTCACCAAGTTCAAAATCGCCATAGCTAAATTGCTGGATCCTGACATCAACAGTAGGTGTGTCACGAGGATCCAGGTCACCATCCGCCAAAGCTTTCCCCGCCGGCCCATCATCTTCATTTACTGCTAAAGCTAAACGCTCCATAGCAAGGCTGATATGCACGTTAGAATCTACTACTGTGGTTTTTACCTCCCCATTGAGACCATCACCAAGCAATGAAGCTTGCCAATTTCCTTTTCGCTGCAGCGCCTCAATGCGCACATTAGCCCAGCGATAATCAAATACATCCAAATTATCTACATTAGCATTAATACTAATAGACAAGGGATCACCTGACTGGCTCTCATCAAATAATTGGCCTGATGCATTTATCCAGTCTTCCAATACAAATTCATCGACACTACCGTTAACCACTATCCCTTCAGAGCCTACTATCAGCTTCTCTGGTTTACCACCAAGACCAACATTTAATAACGAAAGCTCACCACCTTCATCACCCTGCTTCAGGTTTAATTCGGCGTGAATACGCTCACCGAATGACAATGAGACAGTCTCGCTACCAAAAGGCAATACCGTCGCCATAGAAAAATGCTTAACATCATCTTCTTGCTTAGAGAGCGGATACGGAAACTGGCTGGATATCCCAACCATATCTGACTCAACGTAAATCTCGGGCCTATCGCCAATAATCGTCACATCTGCTTTCCATGCAGACTTTCCTTGCGACATTTTCGTTAGCCAAGACAACCCACTAAGTTTGGCATATTGTTCAATAGTCCCTTCACCAGTCACAGAAAAATGAGTTCCTCGGTCAGCGTCTTTTACCACTGGCTCAAGATCAACCAACGCCCTCATACCAAATATATCCGCCGCAATCGCCTCGCCATACAAGCCTTGGTGATCAAAACTCAATGTACCGTCGATATTTTCAGCGACAAACTCACCATCAGCAATAGACAAACGATTATCAGTTAATTCAAGCTCACCATAAACCTTAACCGGCCCAGGTAGTGGTATATCTAACTTCAAGGCTAAGGTGCTATCACCTTCTACATTAAGCACCTTTAGCGCTTTCTCAAAGCGTTGTTTTAGCGGGCTTTGATCAAGAAATAATAAGGCATCGGCACTATCACCTACTGCTGTGCTGACTATCGTCATTGTCGCAGGCTTTTTCGTAAAGTCTGGCACCGACATGTGTGCACTAGTAAGATCTGTATTAATCACAACACCTTTATTTAAAGTAAGATCGACACTGGCGTTATGAATACTCAGGTCTGCGCTAATGTTTTCTATAACGGGCCAACCCTTAGCATATTCAAGTTCACCGTCGTCAATATGCAGGTCTACCACGAATTCGCCGTCACCCTCTTTAAAAGGAAATTTTTTAAGAGGGCCTTTTAAGGCAATAACACCTTTAGATATCTGCCCTTTTTTAAGCGCACGGTCATACCACTTTAATGACTTAGGGCGCATAATTTTAGCAGGCAAATAACGCGACCGCTGAGACACATCAGCCCGCTCTAATGACAAAGCCAAATCAATATAAGGCGACAATGCCTTATCGGTTGGAGCACGAAAAAAAGCCCCCCCTCTTATATTCAGATCTGCATTGCTAATAACAATATTAGTAACATCAAAAAATAATGCTTTATCTGAACGCATCCATCCTGCGTCAACTTTTAGCTCGTCAAACTCAAGCGAATCACGAAACCATTGTGGCGCATCAAAGGTACTCGACGCTGCAGACAAATACAGTTGGCCAACATCATCTTGATAACTGACATAACCATTTATACTATCGATCCCAGGAAGCTTTTCAGATTTTTGTATGAATGCATTATCAAACTCTGCATAGAGTGCTAGCTTACTTTCATTACCCGGCTGCCAATGAAAAGTCGTATGGCTTACTTGCCCACCAAAGCTAATATTTTCGATGCTTTTTAATTGCTGAGAAGAAAGAAATGGGCCCGCCTTCACAAGGTCTAAAAATTCATTAGCATCATACGCGCCTACACCTAACAACAATGACCGGTCTTGCGCATCGTTGTTATAACGCATCTGCAAATCGAAGGTTTGCTCTGATGCACCGACCCTGGATAAACGCAGCGGCTCAAGCGCCATTGCCCATTCATCACCCGTTTTTTGCAGGGCATAGTCTGCGGTTAGAGAATTAATAATTAACTCTCCAGCAAAATCCATCGATGACTCAGAGCCATACCACAAGTTCTCTGCCGCAATTCTGCCTTGCGCGACAACTGAGCGATTACTGCCTATCTCAGCCCATAGCTCAAGATCAACTTCACCGCCCTTCACTTTATCTGCATCCAACATTGAGCTTAAAAAATCTTTGGCCAAACCCACCACTGAAAATTGTTCAAATTTTAGATAACTCTGTGCTGACCAATCAGCATCTAATAAAGGGAAACCATCAAAATCAGCAATCAGCTCGACACCTTTACCTAAAGAGGGTGGTAAATCGGCCTGCACAGCTACCTGATATTCGTCATCTGCCCCAACAAAGTAGACGCCCACGCGCGAAAATATTTGCAATAACTCTGGCTTACGTTCACTGGTAAAATACAAAGTGCCATTCTCTATCACAACCTGCTGCTGCTTAGACAACCAACGCAGTAAAGTTTTATTCTTCTCTTCACCAGAAGGTTTCTTGGACTCAGTTAAACCGACCATAGCCAAGTGACCATCAGCCGCTTCAATAATATTCACCTCAAACCCCGCTAAGCGAATATCTCTAGTGACTAAGCCACGCTGCAAAAACGAACCAATAATATCAACGCCTAGCGATACCCGACCAAATTCTAAAGTCTGTTCGTCGGCCAGTGCAATCACGACATTTTCTAATTCTATTTGGGGTTTAAAATGGTGCCACGACGCATCAATCTGACCTATTGAAACATCACGGCCGACTTGTTCACTGATTGCAGATTGAATTTGCCGGCTAAAGTCGTCAGCATAGGGAATAACAAGCCGCACTAAACTTAAAGTAATTGCCGCAACGACGACGACAATACCTAAGCTATAGAGCAAAAACGAAGAAGAGTTGCGAAATACGCTCACCTCACAAACACCCAAAAATGGCAATCAGACCTGTCATAACGACTAAGACTCAATAATCTGATCAACATTCGCGTACGTTACAAATAATTACATCAATACAACATCAAACTGATCTCTAAAATAGAGCGGTTCAGTTTGAAAACGAATAGGCTTGCCAATAAACTCTTCCAGCTCGGCAATACTTGCAGCCTCTTCATCTTGAAATAAGTCGACGACTTCGCGTGCCGCCAAAACCAAATATTGCTTCACATCATACTGACGTGCTTCTCGCAAAATATCACGAAGGATTTCATAACATACCGTTTTGGCCGTTTTGACCGTACCTCGACCATCACAAGAAGGACACGACTCGCACAATAATTGGCCAAGGCTTTCACGCGTACGCTTACGTGACATTTCGACCAAGCCCAAGGGTGACACCTCAGTAATCGCTGTTTTTGCTGTGTCCAACGCCACTGCTTTTTCTAAAGCACGTAACACTTGGCGTTTATGCTCTTCTTCTTCCATATCAATAAAGTCGATAATAATGATACCGCCCAAATTTCGTAGGCGAAGCTGGCGCATCAGCGTATGCACGGCTTCCAAATTGGTTTTATAAATCGTTTCTTCTAGATTGCGGCTACCAACATAAGCACCTGTATTGATATCAATAGTGATCATTGCTTCTGTTTGCTCAATAATGAGATAGCCACCCGATTTAAGTGGCACTTTTCGGTCAAGCGCGCGTTGAATTTCATCCTCAACTGAATACAAATCAAATATGGGCCGCTCGCCCGGATAATATTCGATGCGCGACAATAGCTCAGGAATAAATTTCTTCGCTACCTCACCTGCCGTTTTATAAGCTTCGCGTGAATCAATACGGATTCTATTCACTTGCGTCCACGTCATGTCTCGAATGGTGCGCACCACCAAATGTAAATCTTCGTGTACCACCTTGCTCACTGGGGTTTTTTTCGCCTGACGTTGAACGGAACGCCATAAGCGCTGCAAAAAATCCATATCCGCACGTAGCTGTTCTGCACTGGCACCTTCTGCCGCCGTGCGCACTATATAACCACCGACACTATCATCACTCTCTTGACGCACTAACTCACGCAAACGTTCACGCTCTTCTTCGCCTTCAATACGCTGCGAAATGCCGATCGTGTCCATGTTTTCCATATACACCAAAAAACGTGACGCAACCGATAGATGCATGGTAAGACGCGCGCCTTTAGTCCCTATCGGGTCCTTGGTGACCTGCACTAAAATCTCATCGCCTTCTTTTAATAGCTCGGCAATATCGTATTCGCTTGCCGCACTATGACCATTACCGCCATCATTACTTGTGCCATCAGCATCGCCATTGACATGGACACGTGCTGGCGCGCCCGCAACATCTGATACATGTAAAAAAGCCGTTCTATCAAGGCCTACCTCAACAAAAGCAGCTTGCATTCCTGGCAAGACTCGACACACTTTGCCTTTGTAAATATTGCCAACTAAACTTTGACGCCCTGAGCGCTCGATAAAAACATCCTGCAACAGTCCGTTTTCAACATAAGCTACTCGCGTCTCACGAGGCGTGACATTGATTAATAATTCGTTATTCATTATTTTTCTTCATTAAATATCAGTTTAATTGCGCCTAAGCACGTTAATGCCAAATCGCTTCAATAATTCGCTTGTCTCATACAACGGCAAGCCCATCACGCCTGAATAACTACCTTCGATGCGATCAATAAAACTCGCGGCAATACCTTGCACCGCATACGCGCCGGCTTTGTCCAATACGACCTCATGACGACCATAAGCGATAATTTCATCATTGGTCAGCTCACGCATATGAACACGCGTCAGACTGCATAGCTGCTCAAGCCGTGTTTCAGTCGAACCGACACCTTCGCCGATCACAGTCACTGCCGTCAACACTTCATGCCAGTTATTCGATAAACGTGCCAACATCTGCCCAGCCTGCTCATTATCTTTAGGCTTACCAAGCATAGTCCCCTCAAGCACAACTATAGTATCTGCGCCCAGCACAGGGCGGCATTTATCATCTATTCGTTGATGCGCCGCGCGCGCTTTTTCTGTGGCAAGGCGACAAACATAGTCCTGGGCCAACTCGCCAGGCAATTGCGCCTCATCTATATCAGCACTACAGCGTTGAAAACTGATACCTATCTGCTGTAGTAATTCAGCTCGGCGCGGTGATGAAGAGGCCAGAAAAATATCGTAAGACACGGTAATGATTAACCACTATCCGCGATGATAAGGTAAACCACGGCCGATACTCCAAGCCCGGTATACCTGTTCAGCTAGCACAACACGAACCAACATATGCGGCAGAGTCAACTTAGATAAGGACCAGCGCACTGTCGCACGCTGCAAACACGCTGGCGCCAAGCCATCCGCGCCGCCGACGAGCAACGCCACATCATCACCACTGGCCATCCACTCGCTCAACGTATCAGCAAGTGTTTCGCTGCCCCATTGCTGACCTTCTACATCTAAGGCAACACACAAAGCATTTTTTGGTATCGCTGCGAGCATGCGATCACCTTCGCCGCTAATAAGACGCTTTATATCTGTATTTTTACCGCGCTTGCCAGCTTCTATTTGTTGTAACACTAAACTGCATTCATGGGGCAAACGCTTAGAGAAATCATGGTAAGCATCATTCACCCAAGCCGGCATACGAGTACCAACACTAATAAGATGTATGCGCATAAATTATTACAAGAGGACGGAAAGTAAGAATTAAAATGCCTTACTGACTTTGCTCGCGCTCTTCCTGGCTGTCGATATCCCACAAACTTTCTAACTTATAGAACTCGCGCGCCTGTGGAAGCATAAGGTGAACAATGACATCACCAAAATCCACCAACACCCATTCGCCTTCATTCTCCCCCTCAACACCGAGTGGTTGATGTCCGGCCTTCTTCAGCTCTTCAACAACTTTCGACGCGATGGAACGAATATGACGATCTGAGGTACCACTGGCGATAACCATATAGTCCGATATCGACGTCAACCCACGCACATCCAGAGCCAGTATGTTTTGCGCTTTCAAATCATCCAGCGCTTCAACAATTTTGTCTTTCATATTATCTACTTGAACACTCAATTCCATAATTTACCCGCTGTTCTCTCTAAAAGTATTTGGCATATCAATAGCTGCCTAAACTTCTGACACACCTTGATATAACTGGTTTTTTTCTATATATGAATACACGTTTTCCGGCACTAAATACCTAGCCGATTTATTCTCTAACAATCGTTGCCGAATATCAGTTGCCGATATTTGCACAGGCGTCACATCTATCTCACAGATACACCCTGCTGATTGTGACGACAATACTGCACCATCTTCCTGATAAGCACTACGGTAATGCTGAGTGACTGCATCACTCCACTGCACTTGCTGTCCAGCACGGCGCATAACAACGATATGCGCCAAACCCAATAATTCCTGCCAGCGATACCAAGTATCTAGCTGTGCAAACACGTCGCCACCTTGAATCAGACAAAGTGGTGTGTCACCGACTTCGGCCCGCACTTCTGCCAAAGTATCGTAAGTATAAGAAGGTCCTTCTCGCCTGATCTCCCTATCATCTGCTTGCAAAATATCTTGCTCACCCAAGGCCAAAGACAACATTTCCCAGCGATGCGAAACGGAAACCTCAGGCGTTTGCCGGTGTGGTGGTGACGCACTTGGAACCATTAAAACGTGAGACAAAGAAAGTGTTTCGGCAACATCTAAAGCTGAACGCAAATGACCAAAGTGAATAGGATCAAAGGTGCCACCGTAGATACCCATCA
>JAADIY010000011.1 GCA_013151045.1 Gammaproteobacteria bacterium | reverse complement strand
GTCGTAGCTTTATCCAGCGCACACACAATAAAATCGTTAACATTCTTGTCTACGATAAACATTCAGAAAATTTTGTCAGTATGATGCATCGCATTAATCCTGACTCCCGCTTAAATGTCTATCAAGTCGACGAATTTGATGTGGTAACGGTATTAAAACTCCGCGAAAAAATTACTCAAGGAGAATGGGTTTTTATCGCAGGTGATCGCATTCCGGTCACAGGACATCAACGTACAACCAGCATTAATTTTTTAGGCCGTAAGGCTCAACTGCCTATTGGCCCCTATTATTTGGCTCATGCTCTTGCTTGCCCAGTGAATCTAATATTTTCCTATCGACACAATATGGCTAACACACAGAAAATTAAACTGGAAGTCGTTCGGTTTTCCGAAAAAATATTTCTGCCGCGCAAATCACGTGATGCTGATTTACTAGATTACGCTCAACAGTTTGCTATCGAAATTGAAAAACAGTGTATCCACGCCCCATTTCAATGGTTTAATTTTTACGACTTCTGGGCGACAATAAAACCTACGCCCAGCAACATTAGATAATATAACCAAAGAATGATTACGGACAATCAAGTAACGTGTGATCAACGCATCATTGATTTATTGCCTCATCGCCCACCGATGCTGCTGATCAATAAATTAGTATTAGTAAACGAACAACAGTCTTGCGCTCAGGTCATTATTAACCAACACTCTGCTTTCTTCAGCCCAAATCTTGGCGTACCGAACTGGATCGGTATTGAATACATGGGGCAAACTGCCGCCTTAATTGCTGGCTACCAATTGGAAAATGGCATAATCGGCCCTCATTTGGGATTTTTATTAGGTACACGTAACTATCAAGCGTATAGCGCTTACTTTACCGAAGGTCTTTGCCTAAATATTAACTGTAAAGAAAAGGCTAGCATTGGTGATGGCCTCGCCACCTTTGATTGCTCTATCGAGTCAGATAATAAATGCCTTGCAGAGGCCACTTTAACTGTCTTTCGAAAACATACTAATACAAACGAACGTTCTCATAATAAGAATATTAACCATGAATCATAGCTTTGACACCAATAAGCAGCCACGCGTTGTTATTACTGGCGGCGGCACCATTTCTGCATTAGGCAATAACTGGCAGCAGGTCAGCCATTTTTTGCAGGCAAAACAAAATGCTATATGCGTTATGGATAGCTGGCATGTCTATCCACAGATGCACACACGACTCGCTGCACCAATCAATGACTTTACCGTTCCACCGCACTATAAAGCCAAACAAAAACGCAGCATGGGACGCGTCGCTCAAATGGCGGTAGTGGCAACCGAACAAGCATTAACTCAAGCAGGTTTGTTAGAGGCTCCTATATTGCAAAATGGCAAAACTGGGGTTGCTTATGGATCAGCCATGGGTAGCAGCAATGCTGCATTGGAATTCTTTAGCATGCTTGAAAACCAGTCCATGGACCGCCTCAACAGCACCACTTATTTACGCATGATGAGCCATAGCGCCGCTATCAATATCAGTGTGTATTTTGGCACGCAAGGGCGTATGTATACCACCAACAGTGCCTGCACTGCTGGTAGCCAAGCTATTGGTTATGCTTACGAAGCGATCCGCAATGGCCAGCAGGATATTATGATTACAGGTGGCGCCGAAGAACTGTGTCCAACCCATGCTGCTGTATTTGACACCATTTTTGCTGCGAGCACAGACAACGATAATCCTCTTTCAACACCCCGCCCATTTGATCAGAAGCGCGACGGCTTAGTGCTAGGTGAAGGCGCATGTACACTCATACTAGAGTCACTTGAGCATGCTAAGGCACGTGGCGCAACAGTGTTAGCTGAGGTCATTGGCTATGCAACCAATACCGATGGCAATCATGTTGTTCGGCCCAGCCAACCGACGATTGCAAAGGTTATGCGAGAATGTTTGCTAGATGCGGCGATCAATGCAAGCGACGTTGGCTACGTCTCAGCACATGCTACAGCCACCGAGCACGGCGACATTATTGAAACACTGGCCACACATGAAATATTTGGTGATGATATCGCCATCAGCTCATTAAAAAGCTATACCGGTCATACTCTGGGTGCCTGCGGCAGCTTTGAAGCCTGGGCCAGTATTATGATGATGAATGAAGGCTGGTTTGCACCCACGCTAAATCTAGAGAATATCGATTCTCGTTGCGCTAATTTAGACTATATACAGGATGATTGTCGCGAAATCGATGCTCCGATCATCATGAGCAATAATTTTGCCTTTGGTGGCGTCAACACATCTCTATTATTTCGCCGAATGCAACCATAAGCAGGCTGGCAGTACCGATGCTACGATAACCAACAACCTGCCTATCACAATCATTTCTGACTATAAATAGTCAGGCACCTCCATGCCTACCATACCAATCTCATACTGCTCAGCATCATCCGCAGCGCCTACTTTTTTTAATGCTACTTTGGCATATCTGCGTACTTTTTTATTTGGAACATTCTCTGCAACTTCTTGCATAGCGCTAGAGTAGCGACTATTCCTAGAGTGACCGATAGCTTTTGCTAACCAAGAAAATGTATCAACTTGAGGTTTATATACGTTCGGATAGTTTTTCAATAGAACTTCGGCTGCCACATCCAAAACCTCAGTATTAAATATCTCAGATGCATGAATTTTCTGAGCAGCCTGCTTTAGTTCTATCAAATTACCGCTAAGCATCAAATCAATCGTATATTGCTCATGCTTACTTAACTCTGCATGCGCATTAACTGAACATAATGCAAAAACAATCAATAATAAAAAATTTCTCATAAATACTCCCTATTCCTTACCAAAGTTGACTCACCAATCTAAATATTTAGATACTGTAAAAAACACTCACCCATACATCGTCCACATAAATACTAGCACATACCACCATTAACACTAATAACCTGTCGCGTGATGTAGTTGGCATCTAGTTGGCATCTTCTGACATCAAAAAACCCACTGTAGCCGCCACATCCTCGACCTTACCAAAAGCTCTCATCGGAATAAGTTTCTTAGCTTCATCGATAGGCACATCTTTAATCATATCAGTCTCAATAACACCGGGAGCAACACAATTGACGGTAATTTTACGTTTCGCTAGCTCAATTGCCAATGCCTTAGTGGCACCAATAATACCCGCTTTTGCAGCACTGTAATTCACTTGGCCGCGATTACCAATCAAACCAGAAACAGAAGACAACGTCACAATACGCCCGCCTTGGCGCAGCCTAATCATCGGCATCACCACTGGTTGCAATACATTGTAAAAGCCATCTAGATTAGTATGAATAACCTCATCCCAATCTCCATCCGTCATAGCTGGAAAGGCGTTATCACGTGCCATACCCGCATTGCATACTACACCATAATAAGCGCCCTTCTCTTCCATATCCTTTTCTACAACCTGTCGAGTTTGAGCACGATCAGCAATATCAAATTGCAATAGATCTGCTTGACCGTTGTGACCAACAATGGCTTCGACCACTTCACGTGCAGCATCATGATTATTATGATAATGCACAGCAATAACAAAACCTTGCCCTGCCAATTTCAGGGCTGTCGCTCGACCTATACCACGACTCGCGCCCGTCACCAAAACTCGTCTATCTATTCCCATAAACACCCTCAAAGCTTTCACTATAATGCTGAGCAAAAATCAGTGCAAAAACGAAGTTTAATACATTACCAATCAGTAAGGTCAGACCAAAGGCCTGCACTACTGGCACCGAGCTAAATGCTAACAAACCAAAAGAGAAAACTGTAGTGATCGCCGATAACAATATCGCTTGCAAGGTACGCTGACTTGCATACATCTCTCGACTAAATATGACATAGTCCATACCCAAACCAAGAATAAGAAACAAAGCCATGGTATGAAACAGGTTAAGTGACTGTCCTAATATTGCCAAAATTAAAATAGTGGTTGCTGTCGCCGCACCCGGCACCACCAGCATTAACAAACTATTCATAGAACGAAAACGTAGCAGTAATATAAAACCAATAAGCACATAGGCAAGCAAAAGTAATTTCGATGCAGAAACACGCTGTTTTTTTAATGCTTGCTCAGCCATCGCGACAGTATTAATAAAGGTAACGCCAATAGTTTGCTCGCTAGCAGAACGAATAAGCCTCATATCACTGCCTTTGCTAATCAACACAAAACAATATTCTCGCTGTTGATATTGCACACAAAGATTATTCAGTGGTTCAGGCAAATATTGCAAAAATACTTGCGGCGTCAAATTGTCTTGCGATACTTGCAAATAACTATGCTGTAAATTTTTCGCAATAGCATTTGAGGTGCCAAGCGATGAAAGCATCTGTTCGATAACACCTTGTTTTTTGTATAAATCGTTTTGCAGTAAAAAATTTTCGGCCTGCGTTTGCGGTGATGGAATCCAATTCATAATGGTTGCAAATGATTGCACCGTATCCGTTCCAACAAGGAGTCTCCACCGGTCAAAACGCTCATAAACTTGCGCCACGCTCTCACCCTCTATAATCAGATAACGTCCCGGCTCATAATGACTGACTATACTACTGACCAAACGCTCTTGCGCTAAAATCGACGCTGGCGGCTTATAAAAAAGCCGAGGATCATCGTTACTATTTTCGCCAAAGATAAGCCAAACTAGGCAGACACACATCACACCCGCGGCAGCCACCAAAAATAATCGTTGCGAAACATAAGCAATGGGTTTTTGAATTATTGTTAATAAACGAGGCAGTAGTTTATTTTCATAAAAAATAGGGCTTGGCAGTAGCAATGGCGCCAAACACACTACGCTTAGCCATGCCATAGCGATACCACTACATGCAAAGACAGCAAGCTTAGTCAATGCTGCCAGACCAGAAAAACTGAGCGCCGCAAAACCCACCAATGATGTGACCAAACTAAGTAGCAAAGCACGATAGAGCTGTCTATTTTTATTAAGTTGGCGCTCTTCACCAATGTGATAAAAATAATGCAAGGAATAATCGATAACGACACCTACCAAGCTCGCACCAAACACTATCGTTAAAATATGTACTGCACCAAATACGCTATGAGTAGCCGCCAACGCAAAACCCAGCCCTAGCGCAATGGATAAAAAAGGGAGCATTAATACCAGCAAAGATCGAAACACGTAGATCAACAGAACGAATATACCTAACAACGAAGATGCTCCAATCAAACTCATCTCACGTTTTGATTTTTTTGCTGCATCAGCCGTAAAAAAAAACACTCCGGAACGATAAAGCTCAACGGAATAGCGTTCTTTGATTTCCTGCTCTAACGCCAACAATTGCGCAGATAGAACTTCCTGTGTTGCAATTTCTAAAGCACCATGTTGAATCGTTGCAGTCAGTGCCTGAACATAGCGTTGCCCATCAAAGCTTTCATTGCTTACTTCCCTGATTTGGTCTTGCTGGGGATTAATCGCTGCAAGCAAATACGCAGTAAAATCACTAAACCAGGCTAAAGGGTCTTGCTCAAAGGGTAAAACGGTAACCGAACCACCCAGCCTAAACAATCGCTCCTGAGCTTCGACTGCAAGCTTTTCAACACTGCTGTATGTGAGTGATTGACGCTGTTCGGGCGTCAATAAACGAAACCGATATGCCTTAAGTTCCTCCAGCATTGCCGCTGTTTGCAATTCATCTAGGCCAGCCAACGAAACATTGTTTATCTCGGCCAAATTTTGTATAAGAAAATTGTGTGCGGTAGTTATTTGATCTACATCATGGCCGACCAAAAGTAAAATAAACTGCTTTTCCAAGCCATTGGATAGAGACTCTAGTGCATATCTCAATCCTGATTCTTCACTCAGTGAAGGTGAAAGATCCTTTAAATCAGTATCAATAGTCAGTGCGTCATGGCTGCGAATAAAAAACACAGCCGTAAAAAATAGAGCGATGCCGAACAGACTTCTCCATAACAACATACTTTCAAGCGTCCTTAGTTTTTACTCAAATAACGCTGCGGTTGTAACAACACATCACAGAGCAAACTATTTTCTTTGCTTACCGATGAGCAAGCACTAGAAGCAATTTGATTGTCTCCTATAATATATTTCTCGACATCGCTGATAATAAGCTCTGTAGATTCTTGATTAACGTTGACGATGCGAATAATTCGGTTCGAACCTTCCTCTTTGAGTTCAATTTTTTTTAAGCCGCGCCTGACTGACTTGCTAAGCGGTGTCAATCTAATCAAACTACCCTTACTCGCTTTATCTAATTCAACGCTTGACGAGGCCTCATCGACCTTGAAATTTTTATATAAATAATCAGTATTAGCCGCCATTAGGTTAAGTAAGAAAACAGATAAATAGCTATGCAATCGACTATTTATCTGTTTTGGTTGCTGACCAGGTCGAATTTCAAATTGCAGGCCAGCTTGCGTATAAATGAGCGTTTCCATAATCGGCGAATCAATATGCCAAATTAATCCCGCGCGACAGGAATAAAAAAATCTTCCTTGAGAAACAAGCGGTGCAGGCAGCGACTTTATATTCCGCTTTTGGAGAAAATTCCCTGTAAAAAAACAATGCTGTGGCAGCAGTGCTTCTAGCCTGGTTTGCTCTTGCCCTGCCACAGCGCTGCTAACAGTACTGGCGACACCAATTAACACAACCAGCCATGAGCAAACAAAGAGACGAATCACTGTCTAGATAACGCCTGTTCTACTCGCTCAACAAATACTGGCGGGCAAATAAACTGCGTAATGTGTTGCGGCATAGCAACAGCAACCTGTGTTGTTTTCGCCTTGGTGAGACGTTGCCCGGTTTGTAAATCGCTGATCAGATATTTCACCACCAGCCGATGCTCCCATTCAATCATCGTTGCGGTAACAGAGATATTTTGGCGAAATTTTATGGGCTTAATGTAACGCACTTGTAGATCGATAACAGGAAAATAGAATCCGCTAGCTTCCATATCATCGTAGGTGTAATTGATCTTCTCAAGTAACTTGCAGCGTGTTACTTCAAAATATTTAGCGTAGTGACCGTGCCAAACAACCCTCAAACCATCTACGTCGTAAAACGGGATTTCAATATCGACAGTTGCACTGAGTGAATCATCCATAGATGCGGAGATACTATAGTCTCGCCACAATATCCACAATATCTTGCAGTGTTCGCGCCTGCTTGAAATGTTCTGGGCTAACTTTTTTACCAACCATACGCTTAAGCTCTACGAGCAAATCAACAGCATCGATACTATCGATATCGAGGTCTTCGTATAATCTAGCATCGCGGGACAACAAGGACTCATCGACCTCAAATAGGCTCACCAAAATTTCTTTGGTGCGCTCAAATATTTCATTTTGACTATAATTCATGGTTCACGAATACGGCACATATATCCCTGGGGATATCGCCCAACACTGATTAGATTTATTGATTTATCGGCAGAATTATAACAACTTTACCTAAAAGATACGTTATTACGCTCAACCCCAGGTTATAACATGACTTCACTGGTTTAATAACCCGCTTTCTCAGCGTAAACATCCTTATCTCTGCATATTTTTTCTTGATAATACGCCTTCAAATATCGCGTTAAATGCCGATATTGGACGGTTCGAGGCCTACTTATGTCTATGCAATCACTAATATTAATAGCTGATCCGATCATTAACGTAAATCGTGGCGGTGACCCTGGCACTTGATACCATTTCTCGCCTTTTTGTAAGGTCGGCGGCGAACATTGAATCAACACAGGTAATATCGGACTAGAGGTCACGATAGCAATATTAGCAGCGCCACGTTTAAACTGAAGCTGCTCATCACCAGACTTACTGCGTGTCCCCTCAGGAAAAATCAAAATATTTTCGCCCGCTTTGAGCTTTTTTTCGGCTAGCTCAACAAGCTGCTCAGATGAATTAGGGATATATCCCGCCAAACTCACTACGATCACTGTTAACGGATTACGCCAAAGTCCTTGTTTGACAATGCAACAGACATTATTAAACTCTGCAATTAGAAACACCGCATCCAACAACGTGGGATGATTTGCCACAATAATATGACCCACAACCTGACCCGTACTTGAGCGTCGAACAGATAATGATAATAAGCCCATAGTACGCATTACTACGACAAAGAAAGCGCAGCCACTGCGAATAAATGCGCGCACCCATATTTGCTTACGCGCATTCGTTATCGGTAGCGGCGCGATAAAAATCGCACTTAACACACCTATCGCCAACGAACCTAGGCCAAACAGAAAAAAACTGATCCCTGTCGCGAGCGTGCGCCAAATATAACTCAATCGTTTAATCACGAGACACCGCACTATAGACAAGTCACACCGAATAAGCGGTTTAGCTTATTCACCACAGTAACACTCGATCTCTACTAGCAGCTCTGATCGACAGATATCACTCAGCACAAATAATTTCGCTATCCCCGGAAAGTACGATTCTAACAACTGCTGAGTTTGAGAGTAATCGTCAGCGTAGCGCAGATATACCTTCATGGTTTGCAAATTCAGTGTCCTAACTCCGTCCTGAGATAACAAATGTTTGAGATTATCGACGGTAGTACGCACCTGCCCCTGCAAACTGTCAAGGCAAGTGCTTTCGTGACCCACAATACTTGCCGTCCCAGAAAGGAAATAACACAACTTAGCGCCAAAACGAATACTTGTCGCCCGAGAAAAAGACGGACTGCTCGCACCATATTGGCGCGGGTAGTCATAAGCATTCACTTGCATCGTATTGTAATGATGCGTGGCAGGCTCCTGCCCAGCAAGGACGTATATCACTGCCCCTTGTCGATGATGGCCTAGCGCCGATGCCGCAGGAAATTGCCCAGCGACCATACCTTGATCAGTAAAGGCTCTCAGCCTTCCTGCACAAAACTGCTTATACGCTTCTTGATCGCCATCGCCATTATTAATGTCTGCTATATAATTCCAGAACCTAAGGGGATGTGGGTAACCCAGCCTTACAATCAACTCCAGCAACTCTGAATATGCCTGCTCAGTCGCGCTCTTTAGATCCTGGCACTGCACTGCATCAAGCCAAATGGCCGCCGCGACGACTTTGTCACATTGGCTCCACTGACAACGCCCAGATTGGCCGCGATGAATTTTAGCACCACTTAGCGCCCATACTTCGTGAATTCCCGGTTCACCCAAGCTATCAAGCCCTGTGCCAATCGCACCGGGCTTGCCAGGTATGCATGATGTGTCCAATGGCAGCACCAATAGCGTTTCCGGTTTGCACAGCAAATCTATTAACGATTCTTGAGAATAATAGTTCTGAAACATGGTATTAACGAACTTCATACCTATCGGTGAGACAAAATGGGGAAATACTTATAGCTAAAGTACACAGCAATATGAGCCGCCGTAATAGTCAGCAGCCTGGAATTTAATTGATTTAACACTTATTATTAGCGGCCTTATGGCGAAATTTTACCTTATAATTGATCGTCACCATGCATTTAATCGCAAAGCTTAGTAGAATTTATCAAAAAACAGGCGCAGCTGTAATGGCGCATTACAGAAAAATGAAGTAACTCTGAAAAAAGGCATTAAACGTGACTACGCAAACTCTAGCCGAACAAAAACTTGCCAACATTATCGTCGACGCATTAAACCTTGAAGATATTAAACCCGAGGATATCGCTCCCGAAGAACAGCTATTTGGTGATGGCTTAGGGCTAGACTCTATTGACGCTCTAGAGATTGCTCTCGCTATTTCACAAAAATACGATGTACAAATGCGTGCAGAAGAAGAAAACACACGTGAAGCATTCACCTCCCTGCGCAATCTTTGCGAATTCATCAAAAACAACGAATAAGACACTAATCGCGTGAGCAGCCACGATTCGCCGTTAATTTGCCGGGCGGCCAAAGACCCTATTGCCCATATCAACACCAAACTGGCGCCCCTAGGAGAATTAAACGGCACTATTAGCGCCCAACAATTCCTCTGTCACGTCAGACAACTGGCAAAGCAACTCCCTACGCAACACTATGCAATCAATCTTTGCGACAATCGCTATCTCTTTATGGTGGCCTTATGTGCAGTCATAGTACGCCAGCAGACTAATTTACTCGCTCCCAATGCTCACTGTGCCACTCAAGAGAAACTCAACCAGCGCTATAAAAATAGCTATGTTCTACATGATGGCGGCATAAAAACCGCTGATAATATCCCACAGTTCGATCTGTCAAATATTCTATTGACAAATCATAGTAGCGACTTTGATATACCTTTAGTCTCCCTTGATCATTTGGCCGTTATTAGCTTTACCTCTGGCTCTACTGGAAATTCAAAATCCAACCATAAAACATGGCATACCTTGGTCACCAGCACGGCAATAAATCAGCGCTACATGCTACCAAACGCTGATCAAACCTTTTATCAACTAGCTACCGTACCAGGGCAACACATGTGGGGATTAGAGACATCGGTACTTCTCGCCCTGCGGGCAAATGTCTGCAGCAGCGATACTCGACCGTTATACCCTTACGACGTATATCAACAACTTGCCGCTTTACCATCACCACGCATGCTGGTATCAACGCCCGTACACCTACGTGCTTTAGTAGACAAAAATACAGAACAATCCAAGCTCGACATAATACTTTGCGCAACAGCACCTCTAAATCAAGCACTGGCATGTGATGTCGAAAGACTATTCTCAACAGAGCTACGAGAAATTTACGGCTGCAGTGAAATAGGTTCTATGGCAATAAAAAAAACCGCACAAGAAGAAAACTGGCAGCGCTTTGCAGGTATTAGTTTTAAACACAATGAAAAATCTCTTATTAGCGCCAGCGCCGAACATATCACACACAGTGTAGAGCTGAATGACCAAATAGAATTACTCGATCAAACTCACTTTAAACTGACAGGAAGAAGCAGCGATACCATAAATATTGCCGGCAAAAGAGGTTCTCTCTATGAGATCAATAATTTATTGCTAGACTTCCCTGGACTATTAGATGGCGTGGTCTTTCTGCCCCCACAAAAACAACGCGTACCACGGCTTGCTGCAATAGTCGTATTAAATAACGAAGCTTCACGCCAACAACTCGTTAATTATTTACGTCAATATTTAGATAGTGCCTTTATTCCCCGGCCTCTCATTGAAGTAGAGGCTTTACCAAGAGAAAAAAATGGCAAACTACCCCAAAGCCAATTATTAACATTCTTCGAATCACTGAGAAAAAACCCCTCCAGCCTTGTTAATTAACAAGGCTATAGCGCGACCAATTAGGAATTATTTCTTCGTGATCTGCACTCAAACTATTATTATTCAACATTAATTTTTTTACTCTTGGCATTGTTGACCAGGAGGCATAAATCGCACATTGATAACGCTCAGTTTGGCCGTTAATACTAAAATCTAGCTCAGCAGCAGACAAATCATAGGCCTGCGATTGTTCTGCTACACGAAAATCTATGCTGCGAAGAGTAGGCACTGCAGCAGTATAAAAACAGGCTTTGAAATAAGCTTCTTTTTGCGACCAAAGCAAATAATACAAGCGCCTTTTTTCACTAATACATTGGGCATTTTCAATCAAGAGCTGCTGCTCTTTATTACAAAACATTCTCGCCGCAGCCAAGCTTCTATCGTGCCGCATGTATTCGACATCCAAACCTAATACGCCACTATCATCAACGTCACACCGCGCCATCGCAACAGCCACCACAGAATTTGAATGACTAATACTAAAGCGAATACCTTGATCATCGGCCAGACGAACAGCAGGTGGCATAGATTGACGCTCATCAACCTCTAGATCAACAATCGGGCAGTCTAATTGCGCAGCCAATGCATGGCGTAATAATAAACGACTCAATAAGAATTCTTTTTGCCTAGAGATACCACATGATTTATAGCGGGTAAACTCACTCTCGCCGAGCTGAGCAATATCCTTATCCTGTGGCTGATAACTCGCTTTGTCATACGTCAACAGCCAAAGCGTTACTGTATACTGATCACACAACCCAACCCCCACTCTAAAGATAATCTCCAGCCCTAAACATGGCTACAACATCGACTTAAGATACAAAAGGCTTAAGTTCAACACTATCAATGCCAAAATATTTGCAACCAACTCGATCTCAGATCAACAAATAATAAAAACACGCTGCCAATTCACTTTTCATCCTAACATCCATACATGGCTCTTGATCGAGCACTTCTGCTCAAGTAGAGTGTCAACCACTTTAAACTAGTGACACGCTAATATGTCCCCAGACAAAGATGCCGCAGTAAAACCGCACCCTGTATTATCCGACTACTACTCTAACGAATCAGAGCGCCGTCAACGCGTTGATGATATGTTTGACTCATCGGCAGTTTACTACGACAAGATCAACAGCATTATGAGCTTGGGATCAGGCATCCGCTATCGTCGGCAAGCTTTACTACGAGCCGGAGTCAAAGCCAGTCAAAATATCCTCGATGTCGGCGCCGGCACTGGTGGAGTCTCACTACTATGCCAAGAAATTGTTGGTGAAACAGGTAATGTTATTGCACTTGACCCTAGCGAAGGTATGTTAGCCGTAGCAAAGACGAACGGCGTCAAAAATACCCTGCAAGGTTTTGGAGAACACCTACCGTTTCCTGACAATAGCTTTGACTTTGTCACCATGGGCTATGCATTACGCCACGTCACTGATCTCAATCTACTTTTTAGCGAATATCATCGTGTCTTAAAGCCTGGCGGAAAAATCTTACTACTAGAAATCACTCAACCACAACATCCATTTAGGCGGGCAATGGTGAAACTTTATCTGAAGAGGATCATCCCTACCATTACTCTAGTATTTCTTGGTAGCGCTAAAGCTCAGCGATTAATGCAGTACTATTGGGAAACAATTGAAAACTGTGTGCCGCCGAAAACAATTCTCTCGTCCATGGAGCTAGCCGGACTAAGCACCGTCAATCGTTACGTTGAACAAGGTATTTTTAGCGAATATACCGGCATTAAAGAATAAATAAAAGAGCACGTATTAACGGGCTTTTTTACGTTGACGAACGATGTCAACCATGAATAGATGGTCGGTGTTTTTCAATCAGTAGACGATGAAAATAATTTAAAAATCACTGAACTATCTAAATCTCAAAGTGCGCGCGAAGCATTACCTAGTTAATCAACAAGGTCAATAACGACCGTAAAGTCTACCGCCTCGAAGGCTTAATAAGGTCAGCGCAAGAGTGATTTAATTCATCAATTTCATTTAACAAGAGTAATGATTTTTCCAGCAATTTTATCCAAGGGTAAAATTGTATCAACCGCACCCAGGTTTACTGCTGATCCAGGCATACCCCAGACAATACTTGTCTTTTCGTCCTGCGCGATAGTCGGCACACCAAGATCATGCATTTTCTTTAACCCTTCGGCACCATCATGACCCATGCCTGTTAGTATGACACCCACCGCATTAACACCTACATTCTCTGCGATAGAATCAAACATCACATCAACTGAGGGTTTATGTCGATTCACTAGTGGCCCGTCATCAAGCCTACAGACAAACCGTGCGCCATTACGCTCAATTTTTAGGTGCTGACTACCTGGTGCAATATACGCGTGTCCGTTGAGTATTTGCTGACCATCTTGCGCTTCACAAACCGTCAACGCCGATATATCATTCATGCGCGTAGCAAAAGAGGCACTAAATAATGGTGGAATATGCTGAGAAATCACCACACCAGGGGAATCGTGGGGCAACTGCATAAGCACTTCTTTAATCGCTTCGGTACCACCCGTTGATGCGCCTATCGCAATCAATTTATCGGTTGTCTTAAAATGCGTAACTATCGCCGTTGATACATTGCCCATTGCCTGGGCCGCCTTTTTTGACTGTGCTGCTTTGCGTAATAGCGTCTCTTTAGAAACACTCGCGGCAATCTTAACTTTTGCAATTATTTCTTCGGAAAAGTCTTCGAGTAGACGCGCCACATCCATATTAGGCTTGGTGACAAAATCAATCACCCCAAGCTCTAAGGCTTTCATCGTGACATCGGCACCCTTGGTGGTCAACGATGACACCATTATCGTAGGGATGGGATGTAAACGCATCAAATTTTGCAAAAAAGTAATGCCGTCCATGCGTGGCATTTCAACATCAAGCGTAATAACATCGGGCTCAAGCAACTTAATTTTTTCACGCGCGATATAAGGATCATTCGCCGTGCCGACAACCTCGATGGCAGAATCTTCAGATAAAATTTTACTCAGGAGTTGACGTATCAATGCTGAATCATCAACGACCAGTACTCGTATGGGTGCTGTGCTATTCATCCTATTAGCTTGACCCTAAAACAGGTCAATCTCTCCTTCAACTTTCGTTGATGACAATTCATTTTGATAACGTGACTCACGTGCTTCAATCGTATTATTGTGCACCGCTTTTAATTTCTTAATACCTACTTTGCCAGAAATAGGATCGTAAACCACCTTACGCGGGTGAATGCCTCCGGTATCTTCAGCAACAATTTTCAAACCCTCAACATGAATATAATCACGAATAAATTGAACGTTCTGCAAGCCGACGTTCGTCATTTGAGCAAGGACTTTACCACCACCAAAAACTTTTATTTCAAGCTTAGCCTTACTACCACCGAAACGTAAAATAGAATTGATGAGATGCTCCATAGCAAAATTGCCATAGCGTGTTGCCGCACTAAGATCTGTGCTGCTAGAAAAATTCTTATTATTTGTCGCGGGTAACATAAAGTGATTCATACCGCCTATTCCTTTAGCAGGGTCACGAATACATGCTGAGATGCAGGATCCCAGCACCGTTGCTATCAACTCATCAGTCTTGGTCACATAGAGCTCACCAGGGTGTATTTTTGCGGAGTATTTGCCGCGTGTTTTATCCCAATAACGCTTGATATGTTCAAAACCAGGCAATGCTACAGGACAGTCTAAGGTAGGCATAGTAGCAACATTACCGCGCGCTGTCGGATCATTCACCCAGCAAACCTGTATATCGTTTTGCCTAACAGTTCAAACTGGTCAGTCACATTGTTAAGTGATTCAGAATGCCCCATAAATAAGTGCGCTTGGGGTGCGACTAATTTAGAAAATCGCTCTAAAAGAATCTCCTGTGTATCTTTAGTGAAATAAATGACGACGTTACGGCAAAAAATAATATCTATTGGGCCACGTAGAGGCCATTGATCCATCAAGTTAAGCTTTTTATAAGTAATGAGCTGCCGTAACTCTGATCCAACTCGGACATGACCTTGCTGCTTACCACTGCCTTTTAAAAAGAATCGGCGCTGACGATGAGCGGAGATGTCTTTAATACGGTCAATCGGATAAACGCCTTCCTTAGCCGTAGCTAAAACATTAGTATCTAAATCGGTTGCAAGAATTTTGACGTCCCAATCGCTATGCTTAGGGATAGTCTCTTTAACAACCATAGCGATACTATAAGGTTCTTCCCCTGTTGATGCCGCACAACACCAAATTCGTATCTTTCGCTGATCTGCATTCCTCTTCATTAACTCAGGCAGCAATGTCTCAGCAAGGTATTCAAAATGATGCTTTTCGCGAAAAAATGATGTCAGATTCGTCGTGATGGCGTTGGTAAACTGAATGAGTTCATCATCACCACCATCACCACAAATAAAGGCCAGATAATCACTAAAGCGCTGAAGATTTAATTCACGTAGTCGCCGGGTCAAACGCGAATACACCATATCGCGTTTGGCCTCTGACAAAGAGATACCGGTATTTTTGCTAACTAAATCACGGACACTTTGAAAATCCGTATCCGTAAACTCAAACCCAGCAAATGAGCTACTGCCCGCCACACTCTCCACAACAGCTTCTCCAAGAAACACTCTCTACCTGTGATTACTTCGGTAGAAAGCAATTACCATTTATTACTCTAAACAACTACTAGATAACTAGCGCCCTTTAGAACTCATCCCACTCACCGTCTTCATTGCTCGCAACAGATGCACTTCTTCTTGCTGGTGCAGCTTTCGCTACGCGACGTTGTTGCGGTGGCGCTCTACGTCTTGCTGGTTGCGGTGTATTACCGACTTCGTCACCTGTATTGAAAAAACTAATCAACTCATCCAGTCCATTGGACTGATCGTTGACCGATTCACTTGCTGCGGCGGCCTCTTCAACTAAGGCTGCATTTTGCTGCGTGACCTCATCCATTTTCGATACAGCGATGTTAACTTGCTCGATACCGGATGACTGCTCTTTACTTGCTGCCGCAATCTCAGCGATGATATCGCCAACTTTTTTCACTGCGCTAACTATCTCTTCCAACGTAGCGCCAGATTTATTGACCAGTTTTGAGCCTTCGCCGACTTTTTCAACACTGTCATTAATCAGTGTCTTAATCTCTTTCGCCGCACCCGCACTACGCTGTGCGAGATTACGCACCTCTGACGCGACAACAGCAAAGCCGCGGCCTTGTTCACCCGCACGTGCCGCCTCTACTGCAGCATTCAAAGCAAGCAAGTTAGTCTGAAAGGCAATCTCATCAATAACGCCGATAATGTCAGCAATTTTCTTGCTTGCCGAGTTAATCTCATCCATGGCACTGATGGCATCACCAATGACACTGCCCCCTTTCTCGGCTTGCTCACGGGCACCGACAGCAAGCTGATCAGCTTGCACCGCATTATCCGCAGTTTGTTTAACCGTAGAAGTCAGTTCTTCCATACTCGATGCGGTCTCTTGCAAAGAAGTCGCTTGTTGCTCAGTGCGTTGACTAAGATCTTGGTTACCCTGAGCAATCTCACTCGCTGCAGAGTTAATGCTACTCGATGACTCACCTATCTTGACAACGACATCTAATAGGTTACCCATTGTCGCATTGACTGAGTCTCTTAAGTCAGCAAACTCACCTTGGTATTCACCATCCATAGACTGCGTCACATCGCCTTCAGCTAGTGATTTCATGACACGACTAACCTCTTTAATAGGTTCTACCACAGAATCCATCAAAACATTTATGCCGTCTCCAAGGCCACGTGTAAAACCTTCGTATTTCTCTGTGCTTATCCGTTGATCAAGTTCGCCTTTAACAGCACCATTGATCAATTTTTGGATTTGATTAAGGGCATCTTTTTGCTCTGTAATATCAGTAGCGTATTTCACCACTTTAAAAGGCTTACCATTGAGATCCATGATAGGGTTGTAGGAGGCCTGTATCCATACTTCTTTGCCACCCTTGCCGATACGTTTATATTCGCCGCTATTGTATTCACCACGATTGAGTTTTTCCCAAAAGGCCTTGTATTCGGCACTGGCGACATAGCTCGGTTCCGCAAACATACTGTGATGCTTGCCTTCGATTTCTGTAAGTGTATAACCCAGGGTATTGAGAAAGTTGTCATTGGCATTCAGAATACTACCATCCATATTGAATTCAATAACTGCCTGAGATTTACTGATCGCACTGATCTGGCCTTTATAATCTGCATTGAGTTCATCCAACGCGCGCGTCTCTGTCACATCTGACCATTCCAAGGCACAACCAGAGTAACTGCCTTCAGCATCTATAATCGCGGTCACGTTAATATTAAATGTCAGCGGCCCGACTTGAATGTCTGTTGAATAAGGCAAATTCTTAGGGTCACCCAATATTTGACGTTGGTGTGCAGGATTTTTATGAAACGTATCTATACAGGTACCGATAATATTTTTTACATCAAAACCCGGGTAAACCATGCGCAAGGCTTCTTCATTCTCTGCCAATAATGATACGGTAGAGTAGTTGGCATAGGTAATGACCAAATCACGATCAATCATCATAATCGCTGTCATGGCATTATCAACCGTGCCTTGCAAACGCATCACATCCGTTTCTTTCTTACGCAACTCTGTCACATCTGCCCATTCCAGTGTATTACCAGCATAAGCACCATCAATGCCGTAAACAGCGGTAACATAAATATGAAATTTCAGCGGCCCGACACTAATGTCTGAGTCAAACGGAAGGTTCGACGGGTTACTCAGCACGCCACGCTGATAAGATGGGTTCTTATGAAATATATCAATACAAGTACCCACTATTCCTTCTACCGAAAAACGCGGGTAAAGGTTTTTCAACTCAGTTTCATAACGACCCAACAACACCCTCGTCTCTTCATTAACATAGGTGATTACCAAATCTCGATCTATGGTCATGATCGCGCTCTGCGCGCCGTCAACCATCGCTTGTAATCGGCTTACCTGCTCATCTCCAGAAAGTGAATCCGAATCATCAAGTTCAATATTGAGCTCTTTTCTGCTTGCAACCATTGCTCCTTCCTCCATATCCTCATAAGCCGCTAACATTGTTGCGGACACTGTTTTTAATGCTTTGCTCCACTCACTCTGAACCACTTTGGTCCAGCGTCTGCCAGCGAACTCTTTCATCACATCAAGCAATGTCGCTGTGACTGCTTGATAATGTACTGGTAAAGCACCGTAACTCTGATGCTTCGCACCTAATTTACTGACTACGTCAACCAGGCTATCCGGGTCTCTTAAACTTGCCACAATTAGCTTCAACGCCGAAAGTAATTTTTTCTCTTGTGATTCACGCGTTGTGTTACTAAATAATGGAGCCACCATCGGGTGACGCTTCAATAATTCATCATAAAATCGCGTTACCAATTCACCCGCTTGAGGCGCCAAAGCTTCAAAGCTTTTCTCTAATATTTCAACATCAAGACCGAGCTGTAATGCCTGCGACTTTTTAGACGCACTTCCGCTGCGCGGCGCATTAGATTGCTTAGTGTCCAGCGATACTGGCTTTGCGCCGCTTAAGCGGTTAGCTGAATTATTTTGGTTCATCCTTTCACCTTATTCGATGTTGCCTAACTTAATTTAAGCGCCTTTCCATACTAGCTTAGAAAATATTTCAACAACCCACTCTTTAAACTTCTTCCCATGCGGGAGCGTATTATTAAATTTTGAATAGTCTTGCTTCTTACTATTCACAGAAAAATCTTTAACCATTGGTTTACGGCTACCATGTTTAGTCATTGCTATCATCACGACACCACCAAGTCTCAAGCCTACTTCGCCGAATTATCGATTGAATCATAAACACTGCTTGTCAACAAATGATCTATATCCAACACTATCACCATTTTTTCGCCCACTGTCGCCAACCCTTTTACATAGTCAATAGAAACTACGCTGCCAAAATCTGGCGGCGGCTTCATTTCTTCTTCAGCCACGTTGTAAACATCTGACACAGCATCAACAATAATGCCCATAACGCGCTCACCAACCTCACAAACAACCTTTAAAACAATAACAACAGTTAGCTTGCCATACTCCATTTTTTTTAGGCCAAACCGCTGGCGCAGATCAATAATCGGCACAATCGTTCCGCGAAGATTAATGACGCCTTTAATAAACTCTGGTGTATTCGGTATCGGCGTAACAGAACCCCAACCCTTAATTTCCTGAACTCGCAAAATATCCACGCCGTACTCTTCATCCGCCAGAATAAAGGTCAAGTACTGATCCATATCAGCACTGACATCCACCCCTACTACTGTGTAGCTTTGTTCAATGGACTGTATTGCGCTCATCCGCGGCCTCCTTATTCATTTTCATCATCACCATCTCGTTTCCTTCCTGGGGTGATTCCCTATCTTGTTGAATCATATGTTCATTGTCATTTTTACGGGAACGTATCACCGCCGGGTCCATCGATTTGGAATAAGCAATCAAACCACCAACATCAAGAATCATCGCTACAGTACCGTCACCAAGTATCGTTGCCCCCGAAATGCCATCGACACGTTTGAAATTTGTTTCCAAACTTTTAATGACAACTTGCTGCTGCGCAAGAAGATCATCAACCACCAATCCTGCTTTTTGACCGTCACCTTCTACAACCACCATTAAGCCACCATCAATATCCGCCGTTCGCGCGGGAACATCAAATACATCACAGAGACGAATAATTGGGATATATTCATCACGCAATAAGTAAACATGGGCCTGCCCAGCAACCGTTTTAATTTGATCGCACCTGATTTGTAAAGACTCGATAATTGACGTTAATGGAACAACATAAGTCTGCTTACCCACACTCACCAACTGACCATCAAGTATAGCCAGGGTCAACGGCAAACGAATCAACATCACAGTGCCCACACCTGTCTCAGAGTGTATTTCGACGTTACCACCAAGGTCTCTGATATTACGGCGAACCACATCCATGCCAACACCACGGCCCGAAACATCACTCACCACATCAGCGGTAGAAAACCCTGGCTGAAAAATTAGATCATATATTTTCTCATCAGGCACCAACTCATCATCTTGAACCAAGCCACGCTCACGCGCCTTGGCAAGGATTTTTTCTCGATTTAAGCCCTTACCGTCATCGCGAATCTCCAACACAATATTGCCACCCTGATGAAATGCATTGAGCGAAACAGTTCCCGTCTCTGGCTTACCTGCTGCAATACGTTCTTGGGTCGTTTCAATACCATGATCAATAGAGTTACGTACAAGATGAACCAATGGATCACCAATTTTTTCCATAATGGTTTTATCAAGCTCGGTCTGTTCACCGGAAATAATCAGCTCTATACTTTTATCCATTTTGCTGGACAAGTCATGAACCATGCGTGGAAAACGACTAAAGACAAAACTAATCGGTAACATGCGAATTCGCATGACGCTCTCTTGCAATTCACGCGTATTACGCTCGAGTTGCGCCAAACCTTCTCGCAATCGCTCAATACGAATAGCATCTCTGCAACCCTGTTCTTCAGCTTCTAATTCAGCGCCAACCTGTCCCAACATTGACTGTGTGATAACAAGCTCACCAACCAAGTTAATAATGTCGTCAACCTTATCGATACCAACACGTATCGAAGCGCTTTCCGCACCAGACGACTTTGATAGCCTACGGTCGCCTTGGCGTCGATCATCACTTTTAGGCTGTTCATCGACATTTGACGCAGCCACAGCTAATGGCTCATCTGGCTTAGATATTTCAGGCAAATTTTCAGATTCGGACAGCTCAGTAATTTCCAAATCACACTCATCGTCTACCCATTCAAATACATCAGCCACCTGTTCATGGCTTACATCGCCCGTCAGCGTAAGCTGCCAACTAATGTGAATATCTTCAGCATGAAACTCATCATAAATGGGCATACCTGAAACATCAGCAACCACTAATAGATCACCTAACTCTTCTAGCACACGGAACATCCTGGCTGGGTCATTGCCCGTCGTTAACATACCTAAATGTGGTGCAAAGCGAATTGACCATCCGGTCGCATTGATATTGCTGGCATCGTCATCCGTCGATACGCAACTCGTCGCCACTGCTGCTGGAGCAGCGCCGCCTGAGTTCAATATTGCCTCAAGCTTTTGTTGCACCTTAGCGACAGCATCTTTATCGACATCCGCTTCATCGCTAGCGGCATTAAGCATCTCACGCAAACAATCTACTGACTCTAACAAACCATCAACGGCTTCTTGTGTAACATCACGAGTACCGTCACGCATCTCATCTAACATGGTTTCTAGAATATGGGTAAAGGAGGCGATATCGGTAAACCCAAACGTACCACTACCGCCTTTTATAGAGTGTGCAGCGCGAAAGATTGAATTAACAACATCCTCATCCGCAGCGCCCACTTCTAATCCGAGCAACCCTGTCTCCATAATATCCAAACCTTCGAAACTCTCATCAAAAAAGGTCTGGTGAAACTGCTTCATATCAATAGACATCGAATTACCCTAAAACCTTCTTCACCGTGGCGAGCAATTGATCTGGGTTAAATGGTTTTACTATCCACCCTGTCGCACCTGCCGCTTTACCTGCTTGTTTTTTTTCCGCCGACGATTCGGTAGTCAAAGTCAAAATAGGCGTAAATTTATAGGTCGACAGCGCACGCAATTCTTTCGTGAGGGTGATCCCGTCCATATTTGGCATATTGACATCGGTAATTACCAATGAAAAACGATTGGACTTCGCCTTGATTAAAGCTTCCTGGCCATCTTTCGCTTCAGTCACATCATAACCAGCTCCTTTAAGGGTAAAGGTAACCATTTGACGCATTGAGGCAGAATCATCCACTGCTAATATACTTGCCATCTTCCTTCTCCAAACCCAAATATAAATTCATTCAGCAACCAAATTGGTCTTATGCTTGTTCGTCACCCTTTTCTTCAGGCGAGCAAGGTCTCTCCACCTCAACCACTTTATTAAGGCCCAGAGTTTTCATGGTTTCGAATACGGCACTGGAATAATGCCATTTGAGATCAACACTCTTCTCTTTTGCCTCGCGGTCAAAGAGACAAATTAACTGCGCAATAGACGTATCGATATACTGAGTCTTTGAAAAATCAACAACAATCGCTTTGCTTGCAAGAAATGCGTCGTGAAGAGATTGACCAAAATCTTGGGCGTTTGCTATCCCAAGTTCTTCTTCGCATAAGACAGTATTAGATCCTTCCATACATAATTACCTTGAATTCCGTGGTACGAACAAGGATATCGGCCCTACCCTATTTGACTTTAGCCGGAATCGATATATTTTTATTATCCCTAACCCCAGAATCATTATATTTTCACATACCTACAATTATTGTTATTTTATATATTTTATTCACCTCAATTAATACCTCATAAAAATTTCAAAACAATTAATTGTCG
>JAADIY010000047.1 GCA_013151045.1 Gammaproteobacteria bacterium | reverse complement strand
TAGCATCTACCACATGAATTCTAGACTCGGTCATCAACTTGACAACTTGATCAACAACATATCCACTCATACTATCGTTAATTTTTCTTCCAGCCAGGATCATTTCAGGATAATAGCCAACCGCCTGCGCTTTATGAGTTAGGTAATAAGGGTCTACTCCAATACAATGACCACCGACAAGTCCCGGCTTAAACGGTAAGAAGTTCCACTTCGTACAAGCAGCGGCCAGCACCTGGTCTGTTTCTATCCCTAATCGATTAAACAGTATCGCCAGCTCATTGATTAACGCTATGTTAATATCACGCTGCGTATTTTCAATAACTTTCGCAGCTTCCGCCACCTTGATTGATGATGCTTTATGCGTACCGGCTACAATTATAGACGCATATAGATCATCAATAAATTCTGCCGACTCTTCTGTGGAACCAGAAGTAACTTTGACGATAGCTGTCAAACTTCGTTCTTTGTCGCCAGGGTTAATCCGCTCGGGGCTATACCCAACATAAAAGTCTTTATTGAAAGCTAAAGAGGAGCACTTCTCCAAAACTGGCACACAACACTCTTCTGTCGCACCTGGAAATACGGTTGACTCATATATAACAACATCATCGGACTTCAATAATGCGCCAATCGATGATGACGCCGAAATAAGATATGATAGATCAGGTTGTTTAGACGCATCAACAGGAGTTGGTACAGTGATAATATAAACATTACAATCCGCAAGATCTGCAGATTTACCAGCAAAAGACAGTAAGCTCGCATTAGCAAACCCGCCGCTATCAACTTCACGAGTCACGTCAAAACCAAGCCTTAGCTGCTCAATTCGACGTGAACTAATATCAAAGCCTATAGTTTGATAATACCTACCAAACTCAACAGCTAAGGGAAGCCCCACATAACCAAGCCCTACAATTCCAATTTTGATCTCTTCCTTTAAGGGAAGCATAAACAACCCGCCTATCCGGCAATATAAAGCGCTCTATTATATGCCATTAAACAGGGTGTTGGGTACTAACTTGCACGACCATAAACATCATCGAAACGAACTATATCATCTTCGCCAAGATAACTACCGGACTGCACTTCAATCAATTCTAGTGCAAAGCTGCCTGGGTTTTCTAAGCGATGCTTAACACCTAAAGGAATATAAGTTGATTGATTTTCGCTCAGCAAAAAATCTTCCTCACCACAAGTCACACGAGCTGTACCTTGCACAACAATCCAGTGTTCAGCGCGATGATGATGCATTTGTAGCGATAGTGACGCGCCTGGGTTAACAATTATTCGTTTGACTTGAAAGCGCTCACCAAAATCGATGGACTCATAAGAGCCCCATGGCCGATATACACGACGATGCGTTTGATGCTCATGGCGATTACTGGATTTCAGCCCTTCTACAATGCTTTTAACGTCCTGGGCCCGGCTTTTGTGAGCAACCATAACCGCATCAGCAGTTTCCACTACGATCATATCTTCAATGCCAACACCCGCCACTAAACGATGCTCAGAAATCAGCAATGAGTTTTTAGTATCTTTAGTCGCCACATCGCCTTTAATAACATTACCGTCATCATCACGTTCGCTAACATCCCACAGTGACGACCATGCACCCACGTCGGACCAACCGACATCGATAGGCAATACATTGACTTCAAAGGCATCATCACTACTGGCTTTTTCCATCACTGCGTAATCAATGGAATCGCTAGGACAGGCATTAAAAATTTCCGCATCGGCACGAAAAAAGTCATTATCTTCAGATCCTTTTTCAAAAGCGCTGCGGCAAACATCACTGATGTCTGATCGGAAATGTTCCATCGCCTTTAACCAGACTGACGCTTTCATCATAAAGATGCCGCTATTCCAAAAATAGTCTTTACTCGCCAAATATTCAGCTGCGGTTTCAGCATCTGGCTTTTCGACAAATTTCTCTACAACAAAGGCAACATCACTTTTTTTGCTTGGAGAGCCTGACTTAATATACCCATAGCCCGTCTCCGGGTGAGATGGCACTATGCCAAATGTCACCATTGCACCATCGCTAGCTAGCTGAGCACCATGAGAAACCGCTGCAAGAAATGCGTTGGCATCACGAATCACGTGATCTGCTGGCATCACTAGCATCACGTCATCGTTTCCCTGTCGACTAATACTTAATGCTGCCAAGGTAAGGGCTGGGGCAGTATTTCGCCCGATTGATTCTAAAATAATAGAGCTTGCAGACGTTTTTATCTGGCGCAACTGCTCTGCGACTAAAAAACGGTGTTCTTCATTACAGACTAATATCGGATTCTTGACAGTTAAATCACTGTCACCAGCCTGTTGGAGACGAATGGACGTATCCTGTAATAAACTGTTTTCACCCACTAGAGCAAGCAATTGCTTAGGGTAGTGTTCCCTCGAAAGCGGCCATAAGCGAGAGCCTGAACCACCTGAAAGAATAACGGGCTGTACCTTGATCATTAATTTTTACCTTTTTTGAGTGATCACTAGCGAGAACACAGATATTATCGGCTGCGAGCACCGGCATATTAAGGTTTCTCTAGAACGCGCTCACCCTCATCATTCTTACTATTAGCAGCGATAAATTCAACAATAAAGGCCAAAATAATAGCCAAAATCAATGACAGAATCAGTGTCAGCGTCAAGATGAGTTTGCGTTTAGGCGAAACTTTATTATCGCTAAACGTCGCCGCACGTAACAAACTACTAGGATAAGACTTTAAATCTTGAGCTATGGTTAGCTCAGCAATTCTGCCCTCAGCTTCAAGTGATTGCTCCAACAAGCGAGATTTTTCAAGAGTAAATAAAGCTGCTGCAGAGGTGTCTTGCTTAATAAGTTCACCCATTTGATGATCAATATCAACCAACGCATTATCAATCGTCGTCTTAACCCCTCGCAAATAATCTAACCGCCCGCCAAGCACCTGAGCAGTTTGCTCATACATTGAGCGATGTTCAGCCAGCAGCTTGTCAAGCACAGTTGCGAGAAATTGCTGCGCATCGTCAGCGCTGTGGGCTTGACTCACCAACTCTACAACATCAGCACTAGATTTATCCAAAGATACCGAATCTAGCCGTGGCAACTTCGGTCGGTTTTGGCTATCTTCAACTCTATAATCTTCTACAAGTCGCTTAATAAGAATCAATGGTGTCTCTATCAGCTTATCGCCAGGCACGTCAGCCATCCCACCGATTAACCCAACTCTGAATACTGCACGACTCTCATATACCGACGGTATATTTGCCACATACACCGCTGCCGCGATGACTGCCAATACCACTATTGATATTATCAATAGATATCGCCGCCGCAATACAGCGAAAATCTCAATTAAGGAAATCTCGTCTTGAGGATAATAAACAGGATATACCTGAGACTCTGTTATTGATTGTCTATCGTCACGCACTAAAGGCTACCCTTACTATTACAATCGCAAATTATGACTGAATAGCCTTAACAGTACCAGGCTGACACAAAAAGAGGGTAGTAAACTACCCTCTCATTCTAACTTTAGAACTGACTAAAACGTTAAATAGCCCTATTCAGTCACCGTAAGATTTTCCCGGTTTTTTTCTATCGTCTTTTCTCCCACACCCTTCACATTGCTCAAATCATCAACAGATGCAAAAGGACCATGATTATCACGATACTGAACAATTGCAGAAGCTTTCTCTGAGCCAATTCCAACCAGGCCTACCTGAAGATGATCGGCATCTGCCGTATTGATATTCACCGGTTCTGCGAATACCAGTGAGTTAACCAACAAAAATGATGAAAACAATAATAGTGACATTAAACGCATAACATTCTCCATATGTAAGATGTTCATCCATAAAACACAAACGTCACCTTGACGCCTGCGCGCTACTATTCTAACAACTACTTATTGAGAAAGATGTCAGATATTTCCGACTGAATTGCGTGGAGAACTCCTACGGAGTTTTCTGACTGAGTCACCGGACGACCAATCACCAAGTCACTAGCACCCGCAGTTACAGCTTCAGCCGGTGTCATGACTCGTCG
>JAADIY010000062.1 GCA_013151045.1 Gammaproteobacteria bacterium | reverse complement strand
TGCGTTGTCACCTAAGGTAACGTTGCCAATGATGCAGGCTGTTTCATGAACGTAAGCACTGTCAGCAATGGTTGGCGAGATATTTTTATAGTCGCTAATAGTCACAAACCAATTATAACAAGTCTAATAAAGCTTTTTAGTCTTTTAATAATAGCCAATAAAAAAGGCGATGAATTCCTTCATCGCCTTTGATTACATGGGGCTGGTATTAGCGGTTAGCAATCACAGTATTGCTTTCTACAAGGTCATTAGTACCGTAGCCACCAAGACGACCATACTGACCGGTGTTAGCGTATAAGCCTTTGCTGACTTCGTAGACTTGGTTGATCGCATTGTCATAGGCGCTCATACGGCCGAACTGACTGGCGTCGGCATATTGACCTTTGTTTGCTGCTTCTACAGATTTGTTAAAAGGAATCGTGTAGCCATGAATGCGACCAAGGTTGCTACTAACAACTGATACGGCGGCATCACTACTTGAATTTGAGAAGTTATGTGCCTGAACAAAAGCGGATGAACTGGCACCTATTACTGCTGCAATCAATGCAATATTTTTCATAATCGTTACTCCATTAAGTTAAATATAATCCCTGTACAATTGCATTGTTGGAGTTTTGACTAGAAAACAGAAATTGAATATTTCTACTGAGCCATTAGCAAAAAGCTATGAGCAACATTAAACGAGAGATTGAATGTTCTTGTCGCATTATTAGCGGCTAATAGAATAGCTTGATACTTTTCGATCTTAGAAAATATAACAAAAAAATAAATGGAAGCGTTATTGTCTTGTAGAAGGGGCAACACCAGCAGGTATTATTTGTACTTTACTTTCGGTGTTATTAAATACTGTAATGTCATGGTTGTTGCTTTATTGATTAAATTAAATCGCCCCTAGCGTTTCATCTATGATTTAGTGCATAAATGAGTATACGCCTAGGGGCGAAATGCCTGATAAAGGCTATGGTGATTAGCGAGCGGCAATAACGCCAGCTTCAACTACTATTGTAGTTGCACCATAAGCACTTAGTCGACCATATTGGCCCGTACTAGCGAGTTTGCCCTTGCTAACGTTATATTCTTTATTAATGCTATTACCGTAACCACTTAAGCGGCCATGTTGACCTGAGTCAGCAAGTTGGCCTTTGTTTTCGATCACTTTGGTTTCTTGGAAAGGTGTTGCATAACCATGCAAGTTACCAAGGTTGCCTGCCTGAACAAAAGCTGATGAGCTAGCGCCTATTATTGCTGCAATTAATGCAATGTTTTTCATAATCCTTACTCCAATAAGTTAAACAGAATATCTGTACAGTTTTATTATTGGGATCTTGATTAAAAAACAGAAATTGAATGTTTTTACTGCCTCATTAGTTCAAAGCTATGGGCAATATTTTTCTAGCGCAAGGTTACTAGTTCTTCAGCAGCCGTTGGGTGAATGGCAATGGTATTATCAAAGTCTGCTTTGGTTGCGCCCATTTTCATTGCAACAGCAAAACCTTGCAATAGTTCATCTGCACCTTCACCTATAATATGGCAACCTATCACGCGTTCATTTTCACCAGTAACAATGAGTTTAAATGTGGCTTTAGGTTTATTTTCAGTAATGCCATTGCGCAAAGGTGTGAAGGTCGATTGATAAATATTGATGCCATTGCCATACTCTTTGCGTGCTTCGGCTTCTGTTAAGCCCACTGTGCCTATGGGTGGATGACTAAAGACAACAGTCGGTATAGTGTCGTAGTTTAATCTCGCTTCGCTTTGATTGTTAAATAAGCGATCAGATAAACGCCGGCCTGCTGCAATAGCAACAGGTGTGAGTGCAGCACGACCCGTAACGTCACCCACTGCATAAATATTGTTTACGGCAGTTTTCTGAAATTCATTGGTTTCTATAAAGCCGCGACTATTGGGGATTAATCCCGCGTTGGCGAGGTTTAAACTTTCTGTTGCAGGATGGCGGCCTATGGCCCAAATGACCGTATCAAGAGCATCAAGTTGACGGCCATCCTCAAGTTCTAATGTGAGCGAACCGTCTTTTTTACTTAATTTACTGGGGGTCGCTTGGGTAAGGAGCTCGATACCTTGATCTTTGATGGCTTTAACTAAAGCTTCGCTAATCGTATGGTCAAAACTGCGCAGTGGTGAATCACGGCGGACTAATAGTTTTACATTGCTGCCCATGCCTTGAAGCATGCCAGCAAGTTCGACGGCGATATAGCCGGCACCGACAACGACAACGTTTTTAGGTTGTTCGGTTAATTCAAAGAATCCGTCAGAAGTAATGCCGAGTTCGGCACCTTCGATTTCTGGAACAGTAGGGTAGCCGCCGGTTGCAATGAGAATATGGTTTGCAGAATACTGCGTGCCATCAACATCAACGGTATTAGCATTAACAAAACTACCTGTTCCAACAATGGAATCGACTTTATTTTTGTCTAAGCCAGATTTATAGATATCATTTAATCGACGTATATAAGTTTCCCGGCGTTCAACCAGTTTGCTCCAATCAAATGTGGGTTTTGGGCTGTCAAAGCCATAATCTTTGGCTTCATGAAAGGCTTCGGCATAACCCGAGCCATACCACATGATCTTTTTCGGTACGCAGCCGCGATTAACGCAGGTGCCACCAAGACGATCATATTCTATAACTGCGACGCGAGCGCCGTAAGAAGCCGCGCGATTGGCGCTAGCGATACCGCCGCTGCCGCCACCAATAACGAGGTAATCATATTGACTAGCCAAAGTAATTCCCTATTTAAGCGATTGAATATAATGATTTTAGCCGACTGGCTGGCTAAGGTATGATTGAAACATAGCATTAACATAAATAGTAGGTCGCAATGAATAACCCATTACTTACAGATCAGCATCTTCCGCGTTTTGATGCAATTAAGCCAGAGCACATTGAGCCGGCTATTGACCAATTATTAGCTGAGCAGCGCCAGCAGATCACCAATTTGTTGCGTGAAGATGCTGCACCAACATTTGCTGGCTTTGTTTTAGTGATGGACGCAATGTCGGAGCGATTAAGTAGAGTATGGTCACCAGTGAGTCATATTAATGCGGTTGTCAATAGCGACGAATTACGCAAAGCTTATAATAATTGCTTGCCGAAAATCAGCGAGTTTTCTACTGAGCTAGGTCAGAATAAAGAGTTATACCAAGCCTATAAAACGGTTGCTGATAGTGAAGAGTACGCGCAGCTTGATACCGCAGCGCGCAAGATGATCGATAATGCTTTACGTGATTTTCGTCTTTCAGGTGTCGCGCTAGATGATGAAGATAAGGCACGATATAAAGAAGTGAAGTCAGAGCTATCACGCCTAGCATCAAAGTTTGAAGAAAATGTATTAGACGCAACAGGAGCCTGGAAAAAAGGTATTACTCGCGAGCAAGATTTAGCCGGTTTGCCTGACAGCGCTAAAGCTCTGGCTAAGCAAGCAGCAGAACAAGCAGGTATAGAAGGTTGGCAATTAAGTTTAGAAATGCCTTCTTACATAGCGGTAATGACCTATGCCGATGATCGCCTGCTACGCCGTGAAGTCTACGAAGCCTATACCACGCGTGCTTCAGAACTAGGCCCCCATGCGCGACATTGGGATAATGCCGACATTATGAAACAGCTCTTGGCGTTGCGCCATGAGCAAGCACAGTTATTAGGTTTTGATAACTATGCAGAATATTCCTTAGCGACAAAAATGGCTGAGACCTCAGAGGAAGTCTTGGGTTTCTTAAATGATCTGGCCGATCGATCGCATGCAGTTGCCCAAGAAGAGTTCGCAGAGCTTGCTCAATTTGCCAAAGAGCGAGATGGAATCAGCGACCTATCAGCCTGGGATACGACTTATTACAGCGAAAAGCTGCGCCAAGTACGTTATGCCATATCACAAGAAGAGCTCAAACCTTATTTCCCGGTCGCTAAAGTATTAACGGGTGTGTTTGATGTCGTGCAGCGTTTATATGGCTTGCGTATAGAGCAAACCCCTGGGGTAGCGGCATGGCATCCTGATGTGCAGTTTTTTCAAATTCGTGACGAGCATGATGAAATACGTGGTGAGTTTTATCTCGATCTTTATGCGCGTTCGCATAAACGCGGTGGCGCATGGATGGATGAATGTGTAACGCGTATGCGCAAGCCCGATGGCGTTGATACACCAGTTGCTTACCTAACATGTAATTTTACTCCACCATTAGGAGATGATCCGTCGTTATTGACGCATGGTGAAGTGATTACCTTGTTCCATGAGTTTGGTCACGGCCTGCATCATCTGTTGACCAAGGTAGAGTATTCGAGTGTTGCTGGGATTCGTGGCGTTGCTTGGGACGCAGTCGAGTTACCGAGTCAGTTTATGGAAAATTGGTGTTGGCAACGAGAAGCACTTGATCTAATTTCAGGGCATTACCAAACGGGCGAATCAATTCCTGAAGAACTGTTTAATAAACTCAATGCGAGTAAAAACTTCCTTTCTGGTATGCAAATGGTACGGCAATTAGAATTTTCGATTTTTGATTTCCGTATTCATAGTGAATACGCTGCTGACAATGGTCTGGATATTGAAGCCGTGCTTAATGAAGTGCGTGAGCAAACAGCGGTTGTGCCCACACCTAATTTTAATCGTTTTGCCAATAGTTTTTCACATATTTTTGCGGGTGGTTATTCGGCGGGTTATTACAGTTATAAATGGGCAGAGGTCTTATCCAGCGATGCTTTCTCAAAGTTTGAAGAAAATGGTATTTTTGACCGTGCTACCGGTAAACAGTTTTTAACGTCTGTTTTAGAGCAAGGCGGTTCACGCGAGCCGATGGAATTATTTGTTGAGTTTCGTGGGCGCAAGCCAAGCATAGATGCATTGCTTCGTCATAGTGGGTTGGTACTCCGACAAAGTGATATTGATGGGTTCAGCGGGTCGGCAAGGTGTTAGCCACAAGGCGCGTCTCGCTGGGAAGGGCAAGTCCCTTTGCAAGAGATGCAACGCCGTGGATGACCCCTTGCCGGCCCGCCCGTAGGGAGCCTGTCAAATGCGCCCATGCCGCGTTACCATCCTTGACAAGGGAACAACCATTGCCTGCGGATGGGGTCCTTGCCTGGACACATTTGACAGGCTCTGAACCCATCAATATCACTTTGTCGGAGTACTAGCCTAATGAAAATTGTAAGTTGGAATGTTAATTCATTGCGAGTGCGTTTGCCGCATGTGCTTGATTGGTTGGAATCGGCTAAGCCTGATGTTTTAGCCTTGCAAGAAACCAAAATGACGGATGAGAATTTTCCTGCCGAAGAAATTAAAGAAGCAGGCTATCACGTCGTATTTTCAGGACAAAAAACCTACAACGGCGTAGCCATTATTAGTGCTTCAGAAGCGATTGATATTGTCACTGATGTGCCAGACCTAGATGATCCACAACGCCGAATTTTAGCTGCAACCATTAATGGTGTACGCATTATTGATCTTTATGTGCCGAATGGTCAGAGCTTGGAATCAGAAAAGTACCCTTATAAGTTAAATTGGTTAGAAAAAGTGACGGCCTACGTCGAATCTCAATTAGTTGAATATAAAGAGCTGGTTGTGTTGGGTGATTATAATATTGCACCAGAAGATCGAGATTGTTATGACCCAGAAGGTTGGGGCGAAGAAGTTTTATGTTCTAAGCCAGAGCGCGCAGCATTTGAAAAGTTAATCGGCCTAGGTCTCGTCGATACGTTCAGAATGTTTGAGCAAGAAGACCGTTCATTTAGTTGGTGGGATTATCGGCAAATGGCTTTTCGTCGAAAACGCGGCATGCGTATTGATCATGTGTTGGCTAGCACTGCTTTCGCTAAAAAATGTACAGAAGGATCAATTGATACCGAGCCACGTAAGCTTGAACGTCCGTCTGATCATGCGCCTGTTATTGCCGTGTTTGATCGCTAAGTGGTTGTAATATAGTCTGGTTTTATACCGTGTATACTACGAGTTAGAGTTGTAAATACCCAGGAATGCCATGGCCACTCAAAAAGAGATTCTAGAAAAAGCGATCGCATTGAGTCCACAAGAAAAGGCCGAGCTTGTCGATCAGCTTATATCGACTTTAGATTGCCCAGATAAGGAGCTAGATGCGCTATGGGCCGAAGAAGCAGAATCTCGGTTGGCCGCTTACAAGCGTGGCGAATTAAAAGTGATTTCAGTGGAAGAAGTTCTATCAAAATATAAATGAAAATACGCTTTATGGAAGAAGCACAAGTTGAACTCGATGATGCTATGGAGTTTTACCAAAATGAACGCCACGGATTGGGGCAGATATTTCTACAAGAAATACTTAACGTATTAGAGCGTATTGCCAATTTTCCTCAGGCTTGGCATCCGCTTTCTGATAACACAAGACGATGTCAGACAAGGCGGTTCCCGTACGGTGTGATTTATTCAGTTTTCCAGGATGAAGTCTTGATTATTGCGGTTTCGCATTTGCATCGAAAACCAAATCATTGGCAAGACAGATTGAATTGATTCGTTGAACGAGAATAATCAAAAATGATAATTAAAACCACTTATCAAGACGCAGAAGCATTTACCACAAAAGATGGTTCCACTATCCGTGAGCTAATGCATCCGCAGCATCATGCAGCACAAAACCAAAGCTTGGCTGAAGCTATTGTTCCTGTCGGCACCACGACGCTATTACACAAACATCAAAAGACCGAAGAGTTTTATTATATTTTAGAAGGTGAAGGTGAAATGGTGTTAGGTGATGAAAGGTTTGATGTGGCTGTTGGTGATACAGTTTGTATTCGGCCGCATACACCTCACCAAATTACTGGCTTAGGTAATAAAGACCTACGCTTTCTCTGCTCATGTAGCCCCGCTTATTCGCACGAGGATACGGAGTTGCTATAAGACAAAAGGTTTGTTTGGCAGCAGAGCCAAACTGACATTCAGATAACCCTATGTCAGATAAGAACCTCGACCTTAGGCAGACAATTTACACTGTAATTAACGCAGCCAGGACAAAGAGAGATTAAAGCGCAACGGGATAGACCAAAAAGTTGACCGTTCCAAGTCACGCTTTAGGTGTGTTTTTTACTCGAAGGTTAGGCTCCACGTATCGAGAAATCCAGTGTTAGCTGTAATAAGATCTTCAACTTGTAAACGCCAGACACCCTGGACTGGCAGGCTACCACCATTGAGCGTAATGGTTCGACTTAAGTTATCACGCCGGTTATTGCTGGTATTAGCAAGTACTGCCCTAGCACCTGTGGGGGTAAAAACAGTGATTCGTAGATTGCCCCGAGCAGTATGCACAATGTCAAAGCTTACGGTCACCGTGCCAATGTCACCACTGCGGGTGACATCAATAGTTCCTTGGATACCACCTTGGATACCATCTGGAATGGCAATATCTTGGTCGTTACGAAATGCATTATCTTCGTCAATTGGGGTCGTTGATCCATTATTAAAATTACAGCCTTCATCCTGACACAGAATATTTAATGCTGCAGCCGCATCAATGACACCATTACCAGAATCACGATCAAAGCCGGGTGCTTCAATGTCCAGGGCAGTGGCAAATAGGGAATCAAGAATCTGATCCCCGCTGGCATCAGGTCTGGCTGACAATAGAGCACCAGCAATAGCGGCTGCATGAGGTGCTGCCGCTGAGGTGCCAAAGAACGGGTTAAAACTAGGCACTGATGTGGCAACACCGTCGGCTGCGGCAATCTGCGGCACTTGTCGAACGACACCACCGGCAGCCGTCAGATCTTGTGATAAGGGATTACCATTCTCATCATAAAATACGCGACGTGGACCATCACTGCTAAAGGTTTCCACTGGGTTGCTTGAGCCACCGATAAATACACCACCATTGGCGCGGGCAGCATTCACCGCAGCCACTGCAATACCTCGTAATGCCGCTGCATGACCAGTTATCTGGCTGTCGGTGGCAATATTTAAGCGTCCCCGATTCGTCGACAGATGAATAACGCGATTAGCCGCATTACCCCGACGCACGACAATAAGCTGGGCTCCGGCAGGTTGTGGACCGACTATTTCAAAAGGATCATCATTGCCATTTTGAATGTTGGTGGAGCTGTCAATAACGACACCGTTTTGTATAACAAATAAATCATAATCATTGGATGAAGCGCCTAGTGGATCATTCCAGCGCAGGGTAATAGGCGATTGACTGGCTTGGGTCAGAATGACAACCCCCTGGTTATCACCAAAGTCATGAACATCAGCGCCGAATCTGGCAATGCTATTGTAGTCCCCTTCCCACGTGCCGGATGTTCCATCATTGAGGTTGCCGGAGTTGCCAGCAGAGGAAAAATACAGGGCGCCATCGTCTACCACCTGATTAACGGCCTGGGCAATCATACCGTCCTGAAACGCAGGCTCGGCAAAGAAGAAAACATCGTCGACGATAATGTCAGCGCCGGCGTTACGCAGAGCGATAATGTTTTCTGCCATACTGGCTTGACCACCAAAGGCTGTGGCAAACACCAAGTTTGCGCCAGGGACTAGGTCATGAACAATTTCCAGCATCGCTGTGCCTTCGCCCGAGTCATTGGCAGCAACCCCCGACTGGCCTGGCAAGACTGTGACATTGGCGGGCAGGTCTCCACTTTGCTGGGATTGTTGCAAAAAGCGTACGCTATCGGATAACACACCAATAGTCACTCCGCTGCCATCAACACCGAATTCATTAATAATACTGTCAACCCGATGCGCTTCGCGGCCAGCAGAAGTATTAATCATTTGTGTCATCCCCTGCTCAGCAGGCCGGATATTATGCACCGCTTTATCTCTGGCCAGACGTTGAACCGCATGCATAGGCAGACGGATACGCATCTCTGAAAAACGCTCAGAGCTGTTGATAATTTGACCGCCGAGGCGGAGTATTTTGCGTAACATCCGTAGAGAAATATTGGCATGTACATCCAATAATATTGCACCGTCTTGAATATTCATTTGTTGTTGACTGGAGGTTCTGTTAGCCGTGTTGTCCAGCATGTCCAGAACATGGCTACTGATTTTTTCGTCAGCTTTTGATCTCAATTGTTTTTTTTCTAAAATCTGAGTCATCTGCTCATCTAGCTGTATTTCATCAGGCAAAGTACCTGCGCCGGGGATGGCGACATCATTGGCAAACACAGCCGATGGTATAATAAGCAACGCGGCTAATATTGATTTTCTTGTTGTTTTACTCGAAAGACTGTTTCTCATTAGGTGCATCCTTTTCCATTGTTTATTCCTTAAAAATAGCGCTGATCCATTATTAACAGGATGTTATAAGCAGAGCTACACAGTGCTATAAATCCATTTATTTCCTATCTATCGCCTACCCTAATATTCATGATATGAATTTGATATGAATAGCATGAAGAAAGTCGCACGCGTTGTTGGTCCCCTGGTAGCAATACTCATTTATTGAATTGATATCTCCAAAATACTCAATAGCGTCAACCATGTTGGGTGTCGGTTTCTGGATGGTGTTATGGTGGATTGCGGAGTGCGTGCCACAGGCTTCGCACTAGTTTAGGATTGTCCTGGACACTACACTAGCCCGTGGCGATGCCACTGAATGCCATTGTCTTTGCATCCGAACGTATCCTGATGCAAACCATGGTTCGCACCGGGATAGTATTGAATTTATTAATGTCTATCGTCAGCGTGCTTTGGCCATTACGCGGCTTATTGCTATCGTTATGAGTTTAGCCCCAGTGCCTAGTGCCAATTTAAGGCACCGCCAGTTTGGTATTCGGTAACACGGGTTTCAAAGAAGTTTTTTTCTTTCTTTAAGTCGAGCATTTCAGACATCCAGGGAAAAGGGTTTTTTGCGCCAGGGTACAAAGTCTCTAAATCAATTTGTGTACAGCGACGATTAGCAATAAATTGTAAGTACTCGGTAAACATGGCTGCATTCATCCCTAGCACGCCATTAGGCATGGTGTCTTGTGCGTAATGACTTTCCAGCGTTACTGCATCATCAATCATGGTGCGTATTTCATTGATAAAAGAGGCATCCCATAGTTGTGGGTTTTCAAGTTTTATTTGATTGATAACATCGATACCAAAATTCATATGCATAGACTCGTCACGCAAGATGTATTGAAACTGTTCGGCGACACCAACCATTTTATTGCGGCGTCCCATTGACAGTATTTGGACAAAGCCAACATAAAAGAAGATACCTTCAAAAATCACATAAAAAGCGATGAGCTCTTTTAATAATTCTTTATCTGTCTCAATAGTCCCAGTACGAAAGTCTGGGTCAGACAGTGATTGTGTGAAAGGTAGTGCCCATTCGGCTTTGCGTGCGATAGCCGGTACTTCGCGATACATATTAAAGATTTCGCCTTCATCGAGACCAAGAGACTCGACACAATATTGATAGGCGTGAGTATGCAAGGCTTCTTCAAAGGCTTGGCGTAATAAATATTGTCGGCATTCTGGGTTAGTAATATGTTTGTATACGGCTAAGACAAGATTATTGGCGACTAATGAATCTGCGGTTGAAAAGAATCCTAGATTACGTTTGATGATGGTGCGTTCGTCATCGCTTAAGCCGTTTGGATCTTTCCATAAAGCAATATCTGTTGTCATATTAATTTCTTGTGGCATCCAATGATTGGCACAAGCATCGAGATATTTTTGCCAAGCCCAATCATATTTAAAAGGGACTAATTGGTTTAGGTCAGCGCGGCAGTTGATAATGCGTTTATCATCGACGCAGATACGTGATGTGTTTGCGTCGATACCATTAGTGTTTTCACTCTCACTACTTTCATTGTCAGCTTCATTAACAATATTGCTTTCAGCTATAGGGTTATCCCAATCTAACATGGCTAGTTCCTTTTATAAGTGTTCGTGGTATTGCAATAGTTTGTTTGAGCCAATAGCTATTGGCAGGCTTCGCACTCTGAATCATCAATGGCGCAGGCTTTAGCTTTTATCACTGTCGTGTTTTCAACGGCGTTAAGCGTATTGGCGCGATGGCCATCGGCTGTCGACTTTTCTACGTGGGTTGCTGATAAGCAGCGTAGATAGTAAGTGGTTTTTAAGCCGCGAATCCAAGCCAGTTTGTAGAGATTGTCGAGTTTCTTACCGTTGGCTTCGGCCATATAAAGATTGAGTGATTGTGATTGGTCTAGCCATTTTTGGCGACGCGATGCGGCTTCAATGAGCCAGCGTGAGTCTGTTTCAAATGCAGTGGCGTAAAGTTGTTTGATATCATCAGGTACACGATCAATGTGTTTAACGCTACCATCGTAATATTTAAGATCGCTGATCATTAACTCATCCCATAGATCACGACGTTTGAGATCATTAACGAGTGATGGGTTGATGACGGTAAATTCACCGGATAGGTTCGACTTTACAAAGAGATTTTGATAGGTAGGTTCAATAGAGGCGCTGACGCCGCAAATGTTTGCAATGGTTGCGGTGGGTGCTATGGCAAGACAATTACTGTTACGCATACCATTATCGATAACGTTCTGGCGTAAGCTATCCCAATCAAGTGTGGTTGAGGTGTCTTGTTCTAAATATTGGCCACGTGAATCAGCAAGCGCCTTGATGGAATCGATGGGTAAAATACCTTTGCTCCATAATGAGCCGTGATAGCTTGGGTATTTGCCGCGTTCTTTTGCCAATTTCATGGATGCTTTAATCGTAAAGTAACTAATGGCTTCCATGCTGGTATCCGCGAACTCAATCGCTTGCTCAGAGCCATAAGCAATACGTTTTTGATACAAGCTGTCTTGAAAGCCCATTAACCCTAAACCAACAGGGCGGTGGCGTAAGTTTGAGGTGCGTGCTTGTGGAATACTGTAATAATTATAGTCGATAACATTGTCGAGCATGCGCATTGCCGTGTTAATAGTGCGCTCTAGTTTTTTATGATCAAGTTCACTATTTTCATCGAGATGTTGCGTGAGGTTAATGCTGCCGAGATTGCAGACAGCGGTTTCTTGATCCGAAGTATTGAGTGTAATCTCGGTGCAAAGATTAGAAGAATGAACGACGCCGCAATGTTGTTGAGGCGAACGTAAGTTGCAAGGGTCTTTGAATGTGAGCCAAGGATGACCGGTTTCAAATAACATGGTGAGCATTTTTCGCCATAGTTCTGTGGCGTTGACTTGTTTGTACAAACGAATCTCGCCTTGTTCGGCTAGTGCTTCGTATTTTTTATATTGAGTTTCAAATTCTTTACCGTAAAGACTGTGTAATTCAGGTGTTTCATCGGGGGAGAATAAGGTCCAATTGGCCTCTTCAATAACACGCTTCATGAATAAATCGGGAATCCAGTTAGCGGTATTCATATCATGTGTGCGGCGTCGATCATCACCGGTATTTTTGCGTAGTTCGAGAAATTCTTCGATATCGATATGCCAGGTTTCAAGATAGCTGCATACCGCACCTTTGCGTTTGCCACCTTGGTTTACCGCAACAGCGGTATCGTTAACAATTTTTAGAAAAGGTACGACGCCTTGTGATTTACCATTGGTGCCTTTGATATAAGAACCTAAGCCACGCACGCGTGACCAATCATTACCTAAGCCACCAGCAAATTTTGATAATAAAGCATTGTCACGTAATGAATTAAAAATCCCTGATAACTCGTCGGGGACGGTGGTTAAGTAGCAAGAACTCAATTGTGGACGTAATGTGCCCGAGTTAAACAAAGTCGGCGTTGAACTCATAAAATCAAAAGAAGATAAAAGCTGATAAAACTCTATAGCACGTTCTTCGCGTTTTACTTCATTAATCGCTAAGCCCATAGCGACACGCATAAAAAATGCTTGCGGTAATTCAAAACGGTGGTCGTTGTGATGAATAAAATAACGGTCGTAAAGCGTTTGTAAGCCGAGGTAGTTGAAATTTAAATCGTTGTTGCTTTCTAATGCTGTCGCTAAAAGTGGTAAATCATAATTGAGTAGTTCTTTGTCGAGTAACTCAAGTTCAGTGCCTTGTTTAATAAATAATGGAAAATAATCGGCGTAGCTGATGGCTTCGGTTTTATCGTTCAGCCCTATAAAGTGGTAAGCCTCTTGTTTTAATTGTTCTAATAATAAGCGTGCTGCAGCAAAACTATAATTGGGTTCATTTTCGATATATGAGCGACTGGCCATGATCAGTGCATGGCCTAATTCTTTTATAGAAATACCATCATAGAGATTATGCAGTGTTTCTTTGAGCAAGGTTTCTTGTTCAACACCACTTAAACCATCACAAGCTTTGTTCAAAGTTTCACGTATTGCATGGTGAGTGAGCTGTACTCGCTCACCGTTACTATTTTTAATATGCAGCGCTTGCTCTGTTAAATTTCCAGCATGCTGATTGTTTTCATTATCAGTGCGTGCTTGAGCACGTTGTTCGCGGTAGAGCACATAGGCGCGCGCGACTTTGTATTCGCCAGCACGCATTAATGCCAGTTCTACTTGATCTTGAATGGTCTCGATATGGACACTGTCGCCACGGCTAAGATGGCGGGTCACGGCTTGACTTACGCTGACAGTAAGTTGTTCGACTTGTTGGTGTATACGTGTTGATTCGCTGCCGCCTTCTACAGCAGCAAAGGCTTTGGTTAAGGCTAAGGCGATTTTTTGTTTATCAAAATCAGTAATGGTGCCGTCGCGTCGTATGACTCGATAAGATATTTCAGTATTATTTTGTGTAGACAGTGCTGTGTTGTCTTTGGGTTTTACAGTTGCGGGTGATATTTGCGTAATACTATCTGATACGGCTTGAAGTGACATTGTGCCCCCTGGTCCTTGTGAATGCGCAAGCACGACAGGCATCAGACAGGGGCGGGTAGATAATGAGCTACTCCGATCCTGTGGCTTTGACGCGAGCCGCGGAAACCTCCCTTGGGAGTGGGCTTTGCAGGTATCGGACTGAGGGACTTATGACCCCAACACCGTTGCGCGACAGTTCCGGAATAACACCGGATTCCCTACGAAAAACACTATATCTTGTGTTTTTTAAAAGCTTAGAAACAAGATATTCGATGTCTCGCTGTTTGGCAAGCGCTATTTTTTGACGCGGCGAGAGCGATGATTAATGTGTTGCCATGCGTTGCCGGGCCATGACAATAAACTCATTGATATAAGCAAGCTCGCGCTGATCTTTTCTTACGCAGGCGTACATGGTGCCGTGCATCCCTTTACGCCCCAACGGTCTGGCGCTAATGGTTTTTTTGCTGATTGATTCGGCTAAGACCCAGTTTGGTAGGGCCGCAACACCGCGGCCACTGGCAACCAGTTGTAGCATGAGTGCAGTTAATTCAATGTTACGCAGTGCGGCAGGTTCGACGCCGGCAGGGTCTAAAAAGTGCGAAAAAATATCCAACTGTTGGCGTGGAATGGCATAGGTGATTAAGGTATGAATACCAAGATCATGGGGTTCTATATATTGTTTATTGCTGAGTGGGTGATCACGTGAGATCGCTAACATGGCTTCGTAGTCAAACAAGGCTTCGAATACGACATTGTCTTGATCAGGTCGGTCAGAAGTAATCACTGCATCGATTTCGCGTTTGACTAAAGCCGGCCACGGATCTAGTGCGATACCGAGTCGGATATCGACTTCAACATTAGGCCAGCGTTCTCGGTAGTTGTCGAGCAGTGGTAGTAACCAATCGAAGCAACTATGACATTCAATAGCAATATTGAGACGTGCTGTTGTGCCTGCGGCCATGCGTTTAAGTGCCAATTCGGTTTCTTCAATTTGTGGCACGATACGTTGTGCTAAAGCGAATAATCGCTCTCCCGCAGGTGTCAGTTGTAGCCGTTTTTGCTTGCGAGAGAACAAGCTGATATCGAAATGACGTTCAATGGAACGTACTTGGTGTGACAAGGCGGATTGCGTGACATGCAGATGTTGTGCAGCACGTGTCAGATTGCCCAATTCGTAGATCGCTTTAAGGCTGCGTAATTGTCGTATTTCAATAAACATGAATGAAATTCATAATAATTAATATAATAATGAGATTGATTCATTATTATACTGATTTCATACTGCTCGCCAACTAAAATCTAGAAAAAATGGAGTAGTCATGACAGTTAGCCACAATTTGGGTTTTCCACGTATCGGTGCTAATCGTGAACTTAAGCGTGTGGTAGAAGCGTATTGGCAAGGCAAGATCGATAGTGATAATTTGTTAGAGCATGGCCGTCAACTACGTGCTCGTCATTGGCAGCAACAAGTGGATTCGGGTTTGGACTTAATCCCTGTCGGTGACTTTTCCTGGTATGACCATGTGCTCGATACGTCGATGTTATTGGGCGTGGTGCCCGAACGTTTTTGTCAAAATAGTGATGCCATCAATATTGATACCTATTTTCGGATGGCGCGTGGTCGTGCGCCGTCAGGTGCGCCAACTGCTGCCTGTGAAATGACGAAATGGTTTGATACTAACTATCACTATATTGTGCCGGAGTTCTCCGAGAAGCAGTTGTTTGCATTAAGCTATGAAAAATTATTTGAGGAAATAGCCGAAGCACAATCACTCGGGCATAAAGTCAAACCGGTATTGCTTGGCCCAATAAGCTATTTATGGTTAGGCAAATGCAAGGGTGCGGAGTTTGATCGGCTGAGTTTGCTTGATGATTTGACGGCGGTGTATGGTGAAATATTAAATCGCTTAAAAGCCATGGGTGTCGATTGGCTGCAGATTGATGAGCCGATACTGGTTTTAGATTTACCCAGTGAATGGCAAAAAGCAATCACTGCAAGCTATCACAGTTTGCAAGTGAAAGGTTTGAATATACTGCTTACCACGTATTTTGGTACATTGGCCAATAACGTAAATTTAGTTTGTCATTTACCTGTTGCAGGTTTGCATATTGATGCTGTACGTGGGAGCGATCAGTTAACCACTATTGTTGATAATCTTCCTGCTTATAAAATATTATCAATAGGGGTGATTGATGGGCGTAATATCTGGCGTAGTGACTTAGACGAGATTATTGCCCTATTAAACCCAATCAAACAGCGCTTAAAAGCAAGGCTTTGGTTGGCACCTTCTTGCTCGCTTTTGCATGTGCCAGTTGATCTTGAGCAAGAGAAAAAGCTGGGTATAGAATTAAAATCATGGTTGGCGTTTGCGCTACAAAAGCTTGATGAGCTAGATGTTTTAAAACAAATATTTTCTCAAGCTGTCGAAGAGAATGAATATCAAGCTTTGATAGGGCCATTGCAAGACATCAAAGAGTCACGATTAAGTCGTCAATCACGTATTAATTCAACGCGCATTCATCGTGATGATGTCATTAAACGCCAAGCTGAAATTACTGATGCAATGTTTGAGCGGACTAGTGCTTATGCGCAGCGCTCGCTTAAGCAGCGCGAAGAATTAGCTTTGCCAAAATACCCGTCAACCACTATTGGTTCTTTCCCGCAAACAAAAGAAATTCGTCAAGCACGTCACCTTTATAAACAAGGTGAAATGAGTCATGAAGAATATGAATCACAGATGCGTAAAGAAATTTCGATAATGGTCGCTCACCAAGAAGAAATTGGACTGGATGTATTAGTGCATGGTGAGCCTGAGCGTAACGACATGGTGGAATACTTTGGCGAACAGCTAGAGGGTTTTGCTTTTACTGAATACGGCTGGGTACAGTCTTATGGTTCACGTTGCGTGAAACCACCGATTATTTATGGCGATGTAAAACGCCAAGGTGATATGACGGTGGCCTGGACACAATATGCGCGATCGCTAACAAAAAAACCAATGAAGGGAATGCTTACTGGGCCAGTGACGATGTTGCAATGGTCGTTTGTCCGCGACGATCAGCCACGTTCTGTCACCTGTCAGCAAATTGCTTTGGCTTTGCGCGATGAGGTGATTGCTTTAGAGCGCGCGGGCATAGAAGTGATTCAAATTGATGAGCCTGCGTTTCGAGAAGGGCTACCCTTAAAACAGAGTGAGTGGAAAGCTTACTTAAAATGGGCTGCTGATGCCTTTCGTTTGTCTTCGGCAGGGGTTAAAGATGAGACACAAATTCATACCCATATGTGTTATGCCGAGTTTAATGACATTATCGAGGCCATCGCTAAGTTAGATGCTGATGTCATTACCATAGAAACATCGCGTTCGGATATGGAGCTGCTCGATGCTTTTAGCGAATTTGATTATCCCAATGAGATTGGCCCTGGTGTTTATGATATTCACTCACCAAACGTGCCGAGTGTTGAGCAAATGGTCAATTTGATCAAACGGGCTGCTGATTCTATTCCTGCTGAGCGTTTATGGATTAACCCTGATTGTGGTCTTAAAACACGTGGCTGGCCTGAAGTAAAAGCGGGTTTAAGCAATATGGTGGCTGCTGCTCGGCAGCTTCGTGAGGCATAGCTATGTTAGAATAAAATCATGATAGATCAGTTACATACAGCAGATAGTCATTTGGGCGGCAATGTTTTATCAGACCTGGAATTAGCTCGCTATGAGCGCGATGGTTATCTTATCGTCCGTAATATGGTGACTGACGAAAGGCTCGCTGTGATGTCTGCTTATATTGATGAAGCCTTGTCGCCGCTAACAGCGCCAGTCGAGTTTGAAGCCGATGTTCAATATCCGGGTGCGCCAGTTAGCCGTGATGCACCTGGTGGTTCTACGCCAAGACGTTTGCTTAACGCGTATACGCGTGATCGTGTTTTTCGTGATTGGGCGCGCTCACCGGAAGTAACGCAGCGTATCGCTCAGCTTATTGGTTCGAAGCACTTAGTGCTTTCGCAAAATCATCACAACTGTATTATGACAAAGCATTCTGGCTATAGCAGTTCGACATCTTGGCATCAAGATATTCGCTATTGGTCGTTTGATCGCCCGCAATTAATCAATGCTTGGTTGGCGATAGGCGAGGAATCTGAATCCAATGGTTGTCTGTCAGTGTTGCCGGCTTCGCATAAGCTGACACTGGATCGTGGTCGTTTAGACAGTGCTTTATTTTTACGAACTGATTTGGCAGAGAATCAAGCCTTATTAGCAACAGAAGTTTCCGCATTGCTTAATCCGGGTGATGTGCTGTTTTTTGACTGCCAAGTATTTCACGCAGCAGGCCGTAATAGCAGCGACCAAATTAAGAAATCACTCGTGTTTACCTATCACGCCGCGGATAATCATCCCATTCCTGATACACGTTCGGATACTACGCCGGGTATTGCTATCGACTTATAGTCGTTGATTATTCGACGCTAATAATTACTTTCTAGAGAATAGTTTTTCATGTCTTATAAAGTTGAGCTTAAGCCCAGCGAACAAATTTTTGATGTCGGTAGTGACGAGTCCATTGTCGATGCGGCACATCGTCAAGGTGTCCATCTGCCTTATAGTTGTCGCGACGGTAGTTGCGGTACGTGTAAAGGTAAGGTTATCAGCGGTGAAGTGAAGCATGATCACTATAGTGCTCAGGCATTATCTGAAACCGAGCTAGGATCAGGAATGGCTTTGTTTTGTCAGGCAAGAGCCTGTTCTGATTTAGTATTAGAAGTTGATTTAAGTAATCCTGACATACAGCGCTTACCGAGCCGGGTTGATCAGATAGACCATCTTGCTCATGACGTTATGCGTTTATTTTTGAAATTACCCGAAGGTAAAAAACTCAATTATATCGCCGGTCAATATATCGATATCATCTTGAGTGATGGCCGCCATCGTACGTATTCGATCGCCGGTGCACCGCGTGAAGATGGCATGATTGAATTGCATATACGCAATGTTGAAGGCGGTCGTTTTTCTGATTTTGTTTTCCACCATTTAGAACAAAAAACGATTCTACGAATAGAAGGGCCAATGGGCGCCTTTTATTTACGCCAAGATTCACCGCGCCCCATGTTGTTGGTAGCGGGCGGGACCGGCTTAGCACCAATTAAGGCAATCATCGAGGCCGCACAACAAGCAGGTGATACGCGAGAAATAGTGCTTTATTGGGGAGTGCGATCCAAACGAGACTTATACTTTCAAGAAGCTGTTGAGCAATGGGCTGAGCATGAGCATTTTAGCTATATCCCCGTTTTATCTGAGCCGGATGAAGACTGGCAAGGGCGTAGCGGTTTTGTTCATCAAGCGGTAATGGAAGATATTAATAATATTGCACAATACGATGTCTATGCCGCGGGGCCGCCTATCATGGTGAGTTCCGCTAGAAGTAGTTTTCTTGAAGCGGGTTTACCTGAAACCCAAATCTTCCACGATGCTTTTGAGTGGGCATTGGATTAAGGGTATTTCAGCGGAAAAGAGAAATTAAAGATGAAGAGCAACTTGCCTAATAATTATTAAGGTTGTCTTCAGAGTGCAAGATTATGTATAAATGCTGTATCTATTTAATTTTCGGATATTGCTAATACTGCGTTTACGTACTAAGTATTGACGATTTATTGTCTAAGTTCTTAATTGCAGCATAAATTCTTTTTCACTGATAAATTTCTTCCCTCTTCGAGATTAATGACGTAATTAAACTCGATAGCGGATTCTTTTCTATTGTGAAAGGGTCGAACTTCCATTTTTATGCGCCCGTATAGTTGGCCAGATCGGGAAAAGAAATAAACATTTTTGAGCTGAGGCCGTCTGCGGTCTTTTTTACCACTAAGTATGAATGGATTTATATATCCATTTTCAGGAGCGAGATTAAGGTATTCATCTTTAGTTTCTTGTAGCCCTCCATTTGCGGCTGTGATCTCTAACTGCCAGTTTTCTTCATCTCGTTTAAATCGAATGCGTAAGTCACCTTCAGTAACACCCTCGTTTTTGGTCGTATTCTTTGAAAGAAAATTAACCGTGTAGTCACGATTATCCGGAATAAACCCAAAAATTGGTTTGCCTTTTTTTATCTGTTCATAGCTTTCTACTTTCCAGGCATTAACAATATAGGGGTTAGCGCTCGTAAAGCTTCGCCAAGAAAGATCGGTTTGTTGCACGACTGAATTGTTAAATCGTTGACGTTTGGGTAATTCATAGCCAAGTTTTTTCATTTCATGAAGGACCAATGCTTTTCCTTTTGCTCTAATAACAAAGGCGCCGTTTTCATCCGTGAATAGTCGGCCTTCACCACTACCAGCGGCCAACACAGATCGGTTGCCTATATAGTGAACCTGCACACCCTCCACAGGGGACCCGTACTGATCAATAATTTTTCCATGAAACTCTATATCATGAATTTCAAATTTAGATAACTCTATCAATCGCCTATAGTGCGCCTTTTCTTTTTCTTTATATTCAGTTGATTCGGTATCAGCCTTTTTTCGTTCTAACTGAGACTGTTGATTCCATTCATTGTATTCAG
>JAADIY010000033.1 GCA_013151045.1 Gammaproteobacteria bacterium | reverse complement strand
GCATAACCAAACTCGCGTTCAGTTGACGATTCTACAGCCCCGCCTAACTGCGCAGACATGGTCTGCATACCATAACAAATGCCAAGAACCGGAACGGCCAAGTCAAAAACGATTTGTGGCGCTACAACGTCTGCGCTATCCACCACGGATTCTGGACCACCCGATAAAATGATACCGTTTGGTGCGAAATCAGCGATCTCTTCGCTGCTAACATCGTAAGGATAGATTTCACAATACACCCCAGCTTCACGCACTCGCCGACCAATTAGTTGCGTATATTGCGAACCAAAGTCGAGTATGAGAATACGCTGGGCATGCGCTTGATAAGCGCTTTCATTTGTCGCGGTATTCAACGCGGCTAACCTCTATCAACGCGATAGTTCGGCGCTTCTCGCGTTATGGTGACATCATGAACATGGCTTTCTTGCATACCTGCACCGGTGACGCGAACAAATTCAGGTCTTGTCCGCATACATTCAATATCTGGGCAGCCGGTATAACCCATGCTTGCACGTAAGCCACCCATTAGCTGATGGATAATGCCTACCGCAGTGCCTTTATACGGAACTCGTCCCTCAATACCTTCTGGAACAAGTTTTTCGACCGCCGAAGTCTCTTGAAAATAACGATCGCTAGACCCTTGCTGCATAGCGCCAATTGAGCCCATGCCACGATAAGACTTATACGAACGTCCTTGGAATAATTCGACTTCACCTGGCGACTCTTCGGTCCCGGCGAACATGCTGCCAACCATGACTGCGTGCGCACCAGCGACTATAGATTTAGCCAAATCACCAGAAAAACGAATGCCACCGTCGGCAATGAGTGGCACATCGGTACCTTTAAGTCCTTCTGCGACATTGGCAATGGCGGTGACTTGCGGCACACCAACACCGGTGACGATACGAGTAGTACAAATAGAACCGGGGCCAATACCGACTTTAACCGCATCTGCGCCAGCCGCAGCTAAGGCCTTTGCAGCAGCAGCCGTAGCTATATTGCCACCAATCACTTGTACATCAGGATAGTTTTTCTTAATCCAACTAACACGATCTAACACGCCCTGCGAATGCCCATGTGCAGTATCAACCGCAATCACATCAACACCAGCACGTACCAATGCATCAACTCGCTCTGCAGAATCTTCGCCTGTTCCTACTGCGGCGCCAACCCGTAAACGCGCATAACTGTCTTTACAAGCGCTGGGGAAGTCTGTGGCTTTTTGAATATCTTTAACTGTAATCATACCCCTGAGAGCAAAAGCATCGTTAACAACCAATATTTTTTCAATACGATGCTTATGCAACAAACTCATAACTTCTTCACGAGGCGCACCTTCTAACACGGTAACCAGGCGCTCTTTGGGTGTCATAACGCTTGAGACCGGCGCGTCGTAGCGTGTTTCAAAGCGCAAGTCGCGATGCGTTACGATGCCGACAAGCTCTTCGCCATCAACGACGGGGACACCGGATATTTTATGCTGCCGAGTCACGCGCAATACTTCATCGATGGTCGTCGAAGGCGTCACCGTAATAGGGTCTTTAATAACCCCACTTTCAAACTTCTTAACAATGGCAACTTGCTCGTGTTGCTCTTGTATGGTGAGATTTTTGTGGATAATACCCATGCCACCTTCTTGCGCTAGACATATGGCTAAACCGGAATCCGTCACCGTATCCATTGCCGCCGACAATAAGGGGATATTAAGGCTAATATCTCGCGTCAAACGAGATTTCAATGAGGTTTCTTTGGGTAAGACAGTCGAGTGCGCGGGCAACAGGAGAATGTCGTCAAATGTGAGGGCTTCTTGGACGATGCGCATATGTTCACCAGAATAGTAAACGCCTCATTGTATCAAGGACCTACGGTGATGGTAAACCATAATTAGTAGGCAAATGGCCAGATGGGCACAATTGCACCCCGCTGGGTTATCATGCGCATCATGGATCACTATGACTATAATGGGCTCTATGACGATAATAAGCCTGCCGATGCCGTTTATTCTGTCTCTCAACTCAATGGCGAAGCAAAAGCACTTTTAGAGTCCAATTTCCCTTCTATCTGGGTTGAAGGCGAGATTTCGAATTTGGCCCGCCCTTCATCTGGCCATATCTACTTTTCCTTAAAAGATGACCGCGCCCAAGTTCGCTGTGCGATGTTTCGTGGCAATAACCAACGTTTAAAATTTAGCCCGGAACACGGCATGCTGGTTAAAGTGAGGGCTCGTGTCAGCCTCTACCCAGGACGAGGCGACTTCCAGCTCATTGTCGACAGTATGGAAGAAGCCGGCGCTGGCGCCTTGCAACAAGCTTATGAACGTCTAAAACAAAAACTCCATGCTGAAGGCCTATTTGATGTTGAACACAAACAAGAATGGCCTGAAATACCGCAGCAAATTGGTGTCATTACGTCACCCACTGGCGCGGCGTTACGCGACATACTGAGCGTACTCAAACGTCGATTTCCTCTAGTTCAAGTCATTGTTTATCCGACACCTGTTCAAGGTCAAGGCTCGGGCGAAAAAATTGCCAAAGCAATTCATACTGCCGCGCAGCGAGATGAATGTGATGTGCTGATTGTCAGTCGCGGCGGGGGTTCACTTGAAGACTTGTGGGCTTTCAACGAAGAAATCGTTGCACGCGCCATATTTGACTGCCACATTCCCCTTATCAGTGGTGTTGGCCATGAAGTCGACTTTACCATTGCTGATTTTGTTGCCGATGAACGGGCACCAACACCTTCTGCTGCAGCCGAACTCATTACCCCTGATCAAACAGCGATGCTGCAACAGCTTAAGCTCTCTGAACAAAGCCTACTTAGCGAAACAAAAAACTTACTACAAACAAAGCAGCAACACTTGGACTGGCTAGAAGGACGTTTAACACAACGCCACCCCGGGCAGTGGTTGAATTTGCAACAACAGCGACTAAGCGAATTAAAACTGCGCCTAACCCGTGGGCAACAGAATATTCAACGTTATTTTAACGAGCGTGTTATTGCGTTAAAAAAGCGCGCTACGCAACAAAACCCTACAACACAGATACATCATTTACGTATCCAGCAACAATCGCTAAGTTCGAGGCTCCAGCTAGCATGCCAACAACAACTAAAGTCTGCCACACAGCGCTTTCAGCATGCCAATCATAATCTCGATACGGTGAGCCCTCTGGCCACATTAGGTCGTGGTTATGCCATTGTCTCCAAGGCAGGTTCTAGCGATGTTATTTCCGATGCAAATGCCGTCAAACCTGGTAACGAAATTGACGCCCGACTGCACAAAGGAAAATTACGCTGCAAGATACTCAGCACATCAAATACTGATTAGTACAACAGCAAAAATTAAGCGACCTTATTAGCTGTAATAGCTAATAAATAAATGGGCTCACCTTTAGCTTTTTCTATCGCTTCTCGTGAATAACTACTAATTTCCATATCCCATTCCGGAAATAGCTTTTCATAAGGCGCATACCTTTCAAGTGGTTCGGAATCATAACGCCATTTTTCTAAGACTACATTTTGCCAACGAGACTCATGGAACAATGATTTGATCTTGTCAAAATCAGCCATAATAAACATCTCATGACCGTGAAAATGAATAGGCACATCGAAATAAATGGAGCCACCAGGTTTTAACACTCGATAAATTTCTGCCATACATTCTATATAACATGATGGCTCCCTGGTTCCGCCAGTACATTGCTGCCCCCAATGCTCCATGGTTTGAATGCCATAAATTAGATCAAAGGTATTATCAGGAAACAGAATTTCTGTGGCATGACCGTAACCACCCTTACCGAGTGATGGCACCTTATCTCTTGGCTGTTGCGGCTCTATGCCAGACCAAATACCGCCACTACGATTAACAAGATTTTTTCCGAGTGAAAACCGACCATAGCCAACCTCCAATACTTTTTTATCTTTACAATTTTGCAAATGCGCTTCGACACTTGCCACCACACACTTCCTTAATGGGGTGCCAAAATTTACGGTACATTGTTGGCTATCAGCATCCAACCTAGGACAGTGATTGCACGATACACTGCGATCTCCTGCACCATCTTGTTTCCAGTAACTATCTCCCCATAGTTTCTGCATCCGACCAGGACTTACTGTAAGACTATGCCAACGCTTACGAATAGAATTACCCAAACTATGCATTGCTTACGCTCTCTTTTTATAATTATTATTCGTCAACCACAACATCGCCTAGTGCCAATATCAATTCTTCTGTCGCCTCACAACCCAACTTAAAGGGGTCAAAATCTTTTGCGCCAAAATAACTTAA
>JAADIY010000030.1 GCA_013151045.1 Gammaproteobacteria bacterium | reverse complement strand
ATTATTCATATTAAAGGTACGAAGGAGTTATTAAATAATTGATTTGGAGTTAAGTAATGACGAGTTTTTCGCGGTCTGTTATTGAGACTTTAGCGGAAAACAGGGTCAGGTCTTTGATTTATGATTAATAGCAATCCCACTTACCTTTAATAACATAAGAAAGTTGTGGCGCTATATTTTATCTATACCCGTAAGGGTATGATATCGCTATTTACTCCCTTTGAGCTGACATTAGTATGAGCAACGAGAGCAATTATCAGAACAACCCTCTGCACGGTGTTGGTTTGAAAAGTTTGTTGATTGAAATAATAGATGAGTATGGTTTTGAGATACTCTTTGCCTATTTGAATATCAATTGTTTTAAGACCAACCCAAGCATTGATTCCAGTGTGACGTTTCTGAAAAAAACGGATTGGGCGCGTGAAAAAGTTGAAGTCTTCTATTTGTATGAATTTAAAAGCTTACCTAGAGCATCTTCTGAACAGTTTTTATTGCCGCCAAGGGATCGGGTTATTCCAGATGACCAAGAGCCAGGTGATCCTAAGGAGCTGAGTTTAGAAGATGCTGATCGGTTGCGTGAAAAGCGTGCAATCAAGTCAGCTGAACGAGAACAGCAGGGACGGCCGCGCTCGGAAGAGAAGTTCAACCCATGGGCGAACCGAAAAAATAAACCTAATTGACTCAAGGGCTAGATTTTTGATTTATGATCATTAATAGCCCCGCTCACCCGGTTAATAACATAGTGGTCAGAATTTTTAATTAATTTTTCGTCAATGTTTTTCAATCTTAAATATATCGCTAGATGGTAATCTAACCAAGGTGATGTCTATGATGGTGGTGCAATAGTTTTGTACTATGCGAATGAGGTCTTCTGTGCTTAGGCAGATATTGAGCGGCACATAGGAAATTTCGTCGGATTCGGGTTCGTAGGCGGTGATTTCTACGTCTAAAGGTGCTATGCGACTAATCTTGTTGTTCCAACGTTTGCGCTTATATTCCATGGTTCTTAAATAGAACGTAAGTGTTCCGGGGTATTTTGTGTTGTTGTGTTTATCTTGAATCATATGTTCGAGGGCGATTTGGTTTTCATTGTCTTTTTTGAATGAAAGGTAATGTCGTGGTTGGGTATTGCGTTATTAAACTGATCGCGAATGCGAAAGATGATCTGTGAGTGGGCTTCGTATTGCTGTTGTTTATTCCAGTTAAATAAGCCTCCCTTCAAATTTTTTACTTTTTCTAGTGTTCTCTCTAAGCCTGTTTTAAATCGTTCTGCTGTTTTTTGATAAGCATTGATATCGTATTTAGTTTTTAAAGCGGCTTTGATGTGGGTGATGATTTGGCTGCGATTCTTTTTGCCGTCGACAATACCGATGTCACTGCCAAAATGTGCGGTCTCGTAAGCGATCATAAACGGTATATTGGGGCGGCTATCGCTTAGGTGATCTAAGCCAAGGTTGTAATAAGTATTGTTTATGGTTTTTCCTTGTTCGCGTTTGTTGATTTGGGTTTGAATATAGTTGGCGGTCAGCTCGAAGGTGTGTGGTTTTGGTGTGACTGCAATATAGTTGAAATTTAAATTGCCTGAGCAGGTGCGAACGGTATTGTCTGATGAGTCTTCTTTAACATAGCGTATCGGTATGATGCGGATCACCTTTTTTAATAACCCTGAGAATGTTTGTGATCCGGTGATACAAAATTCCTGTATCTCATAATCGTGATAGATGTTGTTACCCGATTGCAGAAAATGGCGATGCAGGTCGATAGTTTTCCACGAACCAAATTCCAATTCATTGAGAACTTGTATGCCTGGTTCGCTACCCAAAAATATAAAACGTCCCCAGCGTGCTAACTGCCCTTTACCGACGTGTGCTAAGCCACTGCCAAAATTCGCTCCAGCGAGGTAAATGATGTTTTTTATTGGCGAAGGTTTTGGGCTGAATCGTCGGATCCAATTACGTGCTACTAGTGCGCCAGTGCTGTGAATAATGACATGGAAGCCGGACGCTAATAAGTGAGGAAACTCTTTTTTAAGCGCTCTATCCATAGCGAAACTGACATCGTTTAAGGTGATGCCATCTTCTAACGATATCCAGCGACTTAGATCCAGTTCTTGGATTGCATCTTTACCGAAGGCTTGTTTCAGTAGCTTAGGGAGTTGCCCATAGAGCTTCCTATGTGACTTATCTTTCCCTTCTGAGCTATAACCATGTATGAATAAAATAGGTTCCATGTCGAAGCACCTTTTGTTTAGTTCATACTGTGTATTATTATATCTATTTGATGATATTGCGAATCTACTAACAATCACGCTTAATCGCTAATTTATGTCTCAACTCGATATTCGCGAAATTATTTGGCAAGTCGTTGCTTCTATACCTGAAGGTAAAGTTGCGACTTATGGCCAAGTTGCAAAAGTGGCTGGTTATCCCAGCCATGCACGTTTAGTGGGTACTACACTGAGAAAACTACCGAAGGGCACTACGCTGCCATGGCATCGCGTGGTTAACTCACAAGGTAAGATTTCATTTAGCGAAGGTAGTGATGCGTATATAAGACAGCAAAAATTATTGGAGTCTGAAGGCGTCGTATTTCTCAGAAGCAAGGTATTACTTGCTCATTATGGTTGGTGAAATAATTTATGCATAAATTTTCTACCATTTTGGCGCGTGCTGAAAAGCGCAAAGGTGGTTCGGCAGAGCTTAAGAAACTGCTTAAGCCTGTCTTATCTAAAAAGAAGCTTTCTCTAAAAGGTGATGATCGTTTTTTGGCGATGATGACGCGGGCGATTAATCAGGCGGGATTTAATTGGACGGTAATCGCTAATAAGTGGCCGCAGTTTGAAGAAGCCTATTTTGATTTTGATATTAATAGGCTTGGCTGTATGCCGTCTGAGCGTTGGGAAGAATACGTTAAGGATAAGCGTGTAGTGCGGCACTGGCCTAAAATTAAGGCGGTAATGGAAAATACGTATTTTATTCAAGACACCGCTAGGCAGCATGGTAGCTTTGCTAAGTTTATTGCTGAATGGCCTGAAAGTGATCAGATGGGTTTAATGATTCATTTAAAGAAACATGGTTCGCGCCTGGGCGGTAATAGCGGTCAGTGGTTTATGCGCTATGTTGGTAAAGATTGTTTTGTCTTATCGCGAGATGTGGTCACCGCGCTGCAGGATGCTGGGGTTGATGTGGCTGATAAGCCGACGTCAAAACGGGACTTAAGCAAAATACAGCATGCGTTTAACGAATGGCATGATGAATCGAGCTTGCCTTATACTCATCTTAGTCAGGTCGCCGGTTTTTCTGTTGGTGACAATTACGATAATGCTTTTATTAAAAAAGAAATGAAGAAGTTTGTGCCGACTTGAAGTGGTTAGTATCGGTTTGAGCCTTGTACTAATGGTCGGTAGATACCTGGTTTCTACCATTTCTTTTTGACTCATAGAGAGCATTGTCCGCTCTATTTATAATTGCTTCTATATCGGTGTCGCTATTTTTTGTTTGGCTTACACCACAGCTAGTAGTGAAATTGATGGTTTTTCCGTCGTGAGTGATAGAGCTTTTGGAGGTCGTTCTAAGAATTTTTTCAGCAAGTAACTTGGCATCATCAAGGTTGGTGTCGGGTAGCAGTATTATAAATTCCTCTCCACCTATTCGCGCAACGGTATCTGATGATCGGCTGTTTTCAGATAGAATCGTGCTAAATTTTTTGATGACTTTATCGCCAGCAGGATGTCCATATTGGTCATTGATTTTTTTAAATTTATCTAAGTCAAATATCAAAATGCTGAGGTCGGTTTTATGGCGTTGGGCGCTGAAGAATGCTTTGTTGGCGATTGCCGAAAATGCACGGCTATTGAGAAGACCACTTAAGTAATCATAGTTAGCTTCTTTTCTTAGTAGTTCGGCATAGCTACCGATGTTTCTCATTGTCGGTCGGAAAATAAAGAGTGCTTCGGTAATAATGGTTAAAATAATTATGGCTAATATAATGTTTTGCGCGATACGTAGTCGGCTAATCTTTTCAGCGCTTTCCAATTCATATCTCTCTACGACAGCATCAAGACTGTAAAGTAAGTCATTTTTCTGAGGATCTAAAAAGCTGGTGCTGGCATTATAAATTGCTTGGAATGCTGTTGTGTTTTCTTGTGAAAGTGCTTGTTTTATTTGGTCGGCGAATAGTAATAATTTGTTGTGAATATTGTGTGGTGGAGAGAAATAAAGGGCTTCTATTTCTTCAGAGAAAGGCGAGGGTTCATGGCTGCTAATCGCTTTGTAATGTGGTTGTAATAATAGCTCATGGTTTTTCTCCATTTGATCTAATGCGTCTAAGGCTGATTGTCTCGATTTTAGGTTGTTGGTATGTACATATTCAATAACGAATAAATTGACGCGCTGAGACAGCATGCGTTGTTGCCCACTGATGCTAATGATTTTCCCACTTTTGTTTTGTTCTACGACGATGCCGTCAAGCATAAAAAGCACTGCAATTGATAGGAATGCGATAAGGCCTAAAGAAATAATATAGTTAACGGCTATGTAGTTTAGCGGGTTGGCGATATGGATCGTCGTGGCGTTTTCTTGGCTTATAGCTGTTTGTGATGATGTACTCATATCTGAAACATATTGGTTCGAGCTCACGTTAGCTAAATATATGAAGCCGCCTTATTTAGACGCTAAAGATCAGTAATTATTATTTTCTCTATATTGTTCTTCATGTCATTTATTAGGTACGGCACTAGCCTAGGTTATCATATAGTAAGTAGGGCTTATGTTATATTGAACTCAGACATTTTATTAGAGCCTCACACTCCGCCTTGGTTCCAATGGTGATGCGTATAAACTGATCGATACGCGGTTTTGCGAAATGCCGCACAATAATGCCTTTGTCACGTAGGCTTTGACTAATGGAGATTGCATCCTTACTAGGGTGTCTTGCAAAGACGAAGTTAGCTTGAGAGGGTAACACCTCAAAGCCTAGGCTTTCTAAGCCTGTGATGAGTTTGGCTCGGGTATTAAGAATTTGTTGTTTCGTTGTCTGAAAGTATTCTTCATCTTCAAATGCTGCTATGGCGCCAGTCGATGCAAAGCGATCGATAGGGTAAGAGTTAAAACTGTTTTTGACGCGTTCTAAACCTGCTATCAATTGTTCGTTACCTATGGCGAAACCTAGACGTAACCCCGCTAGCGAACGGGATTTAGATAAAGTTTGTATAACGAGTAAATTTGGATATTGATCAACTAGCGATATTGCCGTTTCGCCACCAAAATCGATATAAGCTTCGTCAACGATAACTACTGAATCCGTATTGTTATCTAATAGCTGTTTAATAGCTTCTAAAGCTAAACCTACACCTGTCGGTGCATTGGGATTGGGAAATATGATTCCACCATTGGGTTTTTTATAGTTTTCAATATTAATGGTGAAGTCATCAGCGAGTGGTATGGTTTCGTATTCAATTTGATATAAACCGCAATAGACGGGGTAGAAGCTGTATGTGATGTCCGGATATAAGATCGGTTTATCGTGTTTGAGTAGAGCTTGAAATGCGTGCGCTAACACTTCATCAGAACCATTGCCGACGAAGACTTGTTTTGGTTCTACGCTATAGTAATCGGCAATGGTTTGTTTAAGCTGGTCAGAATTAGGATCTGGATACAGACGCAGCGTATCAGCAGCTTCTGTCTTCAAAGCGTCTAATACCTTAGGTGAAGGCCCATAAGGGTTTTCATTGGTATTGAGCTTAATGAGATTGGTAATTTTTGGTTGTTCACCAGGAACATAAGGTTCTAGTTTGTGAACAAGTTTGCTCCAAAGCTGACTCATGATGAATCTGATACCTGAAATAAGTGAGTGAGTAGTTTACAGTTCTTTCAGCATTTGCAAATAGGCTTGTTCGTCAGGTTCTGTTTGATTGCGTTGTGCTTGCCACATGATCTCGCCGAGGCAGTCCATAATGCGGTGTTCGGCTTCGTGAGCGTCACCTGCCTTATTGCAAATCTTTTGGTAAGCGTCGCGAATGCCATCTGGGCGATTGGTGCTCAGTTGTTCGTGGATGGCGATATGCATACCCATATGCAGGAAGGGGTTGGTTTCGCCAAATTCTGGTAAGTATTCGCGGCCGATAGCGGCATCTTCTTTTTCTAGTAAGGGTTGGTACTCGGGATGTTTGGCGATAATGTTGGCAACGATATCTTCCAACTGCTCCATTGCTTCACCATTTTGTTTTTTTTGCCATGAGGAGATAAAAAACTTTCTCATCTGGTCACGATCTTGGGTAAACATTATTGCCTAAACCTCGGTCTTTTTCTTGAATTCGCAAAGGTCTTCAATAATACATGAGCCGCAGCGTGGTTTACGGGCGATGCAGGTATAGCGGCCATGTAAAATTAGCCAGTGATGGGCGTCGACTTTGAATTCGTCGGGGACGAACTTTAACAATCTCTTCTCGACTTCATTGACGTTCTTGCCGGGTGCGATGCCAGTGCGATTTGACACTCTGAAGATGTGTGTATCAACAGCGATAGTTGGTTCGCCAAAGGCGGTGTTTAATACCACATTGGCTGTTTTGCGACCGACACCGGGTAATGCTTCTAAGGCAGCTCTGTCGTTGGGGACTTGGCTATTATGCTGATCGACTAATATCTTACAGGTCTTGATGATGTTAGCCCCTTTGGCGTTATAGAGACCAATGGTGTTGATATAGCTTTTGAGTTTTTTCTCACCCAGCGCGTAAATTTTTTCTGGCGTGTTAGCAACGGGATAAAGTTTATCGGTTGCTTTATTAACACCGACATCGGTCGCTTGTGCTGACAGAATAACGGCAATTAATAATTCGAATGGGTTTGAGTAATTGAGCTCAGTAGTTGGTTTTGGATTATTGGCCCGCCAACGGGTAAAGATCTCTATACGTTTGAGTTTGTTCATTTGCCGAGAACTTCAAATTAAAACTGTAGGCGAGCGTATTGTTGCCGCGCCTTAGGCTCCAACAGGTGCCGTTAAGATAACAGCGCTGGCCGCACGTTTACGCCTGGCATCGATAACGTTTTTAATCGCGATCATAAAGCCAAGCAACATAAAGGCGCCAGGCGGTAAGATCGCTAATAAGAAACCGCGGTAGTCTTCGATCAGTGTAATGGTCATGTTGTAACCCAGCTCGCCAAACATAAGGTGTGCGTTGGCAAATAAGGTGCCTTGGCCAATGACTTCGCGTAGGCCGCCGAGTACGACCAAGACAGCAGTGAAGCCTATGCCCATCATTAAGCCATCTAAGACTGATGCGCCTGGGCTGTTCTTTGAGGCAAAGGCTTCAGCGCGTGCAATGATGACGCAGTTAGTTACGATCAGCGGAATGAAAATACCAAGCACGAGATAGAGCTCGTGGAAAAAGGCATTCATTGATAATTCGATTGCGGTCACTACGGCTGCAATAATTAATACAAATACCGGTATGCGAATTTCTGGACGTGTTTGATTACGAATCAGCGATACGACTAGATTCGATGAGACCAAGGTTAAGGTCGTGGCTAAACCAAGTCCTAGGGCATTAATTACCGTTGATGATACGGCTAGCAGCGGACACAGGCCGAGTATCTGTACTAGGGCTGGGTTATTAGTCCATAGGCCATCATTAATGATTTTTCGTGTATCAGACACAAGGGTTCCTTTATTAATTGTTTGCAGTCTCTGGCTTACAGATGAGTCCAGAATCAAGGCATCATTGCGCAAGCATGCCGACTGCATGTTGAATAATGATAACACGGAGTCTGGGCGCGTCTGTAAGGCCTCGCAGAGTCAGCAAACAATTAATAGAGTAACTCTGATCTTGCTCGCTTAATCGCTTGCGTCGATTGTCTTGCCGCTTGCGGTAGAAAAAATCAGTGATTGCTGTTTGTCAAAGTATTGTAAACAAAGATATACGGCTTTGACTACGGCGCGCGGGGTAATGGTTGCGCCAGTGAGTTGATCGAAAATGCCATTATCTTTCTTGACTGCCCAGCCTTTTGTATCGGGGTTGTTTAGAGAGCGGCCATCGAAGTCGGTAATCCAGTCATTACGTTGGATGTTGATACCGTCGCCAAGCCCGGGTGTTTCTTTATGTTTGACAACACGTACGCCCATTAGCTCGCCGTTGATATTTATCGCAACAAGCATGTCTATATTGCCACTATAGCCGTCAGGTGCAGTGGTGCTTATGACCGCTGCAACGGGTTCATTATTTTTACGGGCACGATAAACCGTTTTCGGACCATCATTGCCAAGATAGGCAGGTGCGATGAGAAAAAAACTGTCTGCAACTAGGTCGTTATCGTAGCTATCGGTTGCGACCATTTCACTGAGCGTACTTAAGGTAAAGAGACGTTCTTCTTCGGCGATGCGGTCTTTGGTTACTTCGTTAGTAACGGCGAGCAGCGCTGTGCAAACTAAAGCGAAGATTGCTAGGGCAACCCCCGTTTTTGACATATTAGAGGTGAGGCTGCTCATTTCTTATGTCCAAATACGCGTGGCTTGACATAATAATCAATGGTTGGTGCCACCATATTCATGAGCAATACGCTAAAAGCGACAGCATCAGGGTAGCCGCCCCAAGTACGAATGACATAGATGAAGATGCCAATGCCAACACCATAAATAATACGTCCGGGATTACTGCTGGTGGCGCTGACTGGGTCGGTAGCGATAAAAAATGCGCCGAGCATTGTTGCGCCACTAAGCAAGTGAATCATTGGCGATGAAAACTTATCAGCATCAATGAGATAAAACACACCAGACAATACGGCAATTGTCGCTAACACAGCGACGGGAATATGCCAGCTAATGATGCGCTTATAAATTAAGAATAGGCCGCCGACGAGAAAGGCGATATTAATCCATTCCCAGCCAAGCCCTGCTAAGTGACTGAATAGCGGATTACCGTTAATAATTTGTTCTACACTTTGGTCTAAACGTAACTCTGTTTTTAAGTTGTCGAGTGGTGTTGCCATGGTAATGGCGTCTGTGATGTTGTCCCCTATTTTTTCGGCGATACCTGAAAAAATGATGTTCCAAGAGTCGATAAAGCTCAGCGAAGTTTCTGAGTTCACCAGCGGTGCTTGCCAACGCGTCATTTCAATGGGGAATGACACTAATAACATGACATAGCCAGCCATTGCCGGGTTGAATGGATTATAGCCGAGCCCACCATATAGCTGTTTGGCGATAATGATTGCGAAAGCAGCACCCAGCACTACGATCCACCAGGGCGCTATCGGTGGTAAGGCTAGCGCAAGTAGGAAGGCGGTGACTAATGCACTACCATCATATAAAAAGGGTAAGACAGGGCGTTTGCGAATAATCAGCATGCCAGCTTCACAGGCTAATGCAGTGACAATGGCTAATAGGATATTAATCACTACGCCCCAGCCAAAATAGCCGACATAAACAGCAATGCCAGGAATCATCGCTGCGATAACCAATAGCATCACTCGGCTAACACTAGCGCCGCTATGAATATGAGGTGATGTTGGTGTCTTAAATTCCATGGAGTTCCATTAACTGTCACTAGTCTCAGTTTTATTTTTGCCCGCTGTGTTTTCAGGGGCCGCTTTTTCATGAGCGTGGCCTTGCTGTAAACGTTTTGCTTTGGCTTTTGCTATGGCATCGTCAATAGCTGTATTTTTGTTGCCGCTGTTTTCAGCGGCTGTTTTTCCGTCTGTAGCGGTGATTGCTGCTGCCTTTTTCTTGCTGGCTGCCAGTGCTTCTTTCTTTTTGCGATGACGTTCGGCTTTTTCAGCGGCTTCACGTTCAATCCGCGTTTGCCGGAATTCATGGCGACCACGGGCAATATCAGCCAAGGCTTTTTCGCGTTCATCAGCCCATATTTCACCTTTAGCATGGCGATAGTATTGCACCAGTGGGATTTTGCTGGGACAAACATAAGAACAACAACCGCATTCTATGCAATCAAATAAATTAAATTCTTGTGCCTTATCGTGATCGCGTGATTTTGCATGCCAGTAAAGTTGTTGCGGCAATAACGATACTGGGCAGACTTCTGCGCAGGCGCCACAACGTATGCATGGCATGACGGCCGGCTCGCTAACAACATCTTCTGCGGTACAGGCGATAATACAGTTAGTGGTTTTAATTACCGGCACTTGATCGGTTTGCATAGCGTAACCCATCATTGGGCCACCCATGATGACGCGTGATAATGATGCAGGTTCGCCGTCACATTGTTTGATTAGCTCTGACATCGGTGTGCCCATTAAGGCGCGAATATTTTTTGCTTGTTTAACGCCGCTACCAGTAACCGTTACGTAACGTGATATTAAAGGCTCACCTTGGTATACCGCACGATAAACGGCCGCTGCAGTGGCGACGTTATGACAAACAATGCCAATTTGTGTGGTTAAGCCATTCGCCGGGACTTCTTTGCCGGTGACTGCTTGGACTAATTGTTTTTCACTGCCGTGCGGATAAATCGTCGGCACGCTCATGACTTTTACGCCGCTAGTTTCTTTCGCCATCATGGTCATGGCTTGAAAAGCTTCCGGCTTATTTTCTTCAACAGTGATAATACATTCTTTGGCATTCAGTGCGTGGCGCATTATGGTAATGCCCAGCATGATCTCACCGGAGCGTTCGCGCATGATGAAGTCGTCGCAGGTAATATAAGGTTCACACTCAACGCCATTTAAAATGAGTGTGTCGATTTGTTTGCTGGCGCCTGGGTTTAATTTAATAAACGAGGGGAAGCCTGCGCCGCCTAAACCAACAATACCGGCGTCGCGAATGATATTTCGTAGCGCGCTGGCGTCGAGCTTTTTCCAGTCTTGCACTGCAAGCCGTTCACCCCATTTATCTTCACCATCGGTTTCGATAACTATGCAGGGCGCATTTAAACCTGATGGGTGTGGAATAGGGTAGTCGCTGATGTCACTGACGGTGCCTGACGTCGGTGCGTGAATCGCGGCGCTAACATAACCATTGGCTTTAGCGATGCGTTGGCCTTTTAATACTTTGTCACCGACGGCAACAATAGGCTCGGCTGGTTCACCAATATGTTGATGCAGCGGCAATATTAAACGCGCAGGAATCTCGGTTTTAACCGAACCGACGCTGATCGATTCTGCTTTATGTTGTGGCGGGTGTACGCCGCCCGGAAACTTATGTGTGCTGAGTAAGCGTTGGATAAGGTTCTCTATCATGCGCTTTGCTTTGCCGGTTCAGTCACTGGCTCACTATTTTGAGCAAGTTTTGCGAGTGCAACATCGCCTGTTGGGAAAGGCCAGTTCCATTCACTAATATCGGCTTCAATAGGCACCATGGTGATGCAATCGACCACAGGGCAAGGTTCGATACAGAGCTTACAGCCGGTACATTCTGGGCCTATTACGGTGTGCATTTGTTTTGCCGCACCGAGAATGGCATCGACTGGACAGGCCTGTATGCAGCGTGTGCAGCCGATGCAGGTTTCTTCATTAATGATGGCAACGGCTTTAACGCTTTCTTCGCCATTTTCTGGATTGAGTTCTTTTGGCTCGACACCTAGCAAATCGGCCAAGGCTTGAATGGTCGCTTCGCCACCTGGTGGGCATTGATTGATATCGGCTTCGCCGGCTGCGATAGCCGTTGCATAAGGCTTACAACCAGGGAAGGTACATTGGCCACATTGTGTTTGCGGTAATAAAGAATCGATTTGTTCCACCAGCGGATCGCCTTCCACTTTAAAGTAGACGGCGGCAAAACCGAGTATGAGGCCGAAGGCGAGGGCTAGTGCACTCAGTGCCAATATTGCGCTTAACATTGTGCTATGCCCTAACTAAGCCAGTAAAGCCGAGGAAGGCCATCGCCATTAAACCTGCAGTCACTAATGCGATGGCGGGGCCGCGAAAGGCGACTGGGACATCGGCTACTTCAAGGCGTTCGCGCATCGCACCAAATAAAATCAATACCATGGAAAAACCAATCGAAGCGCCAAAACCATAAACAAATGACTCTAAGATACTGTGTTGTTTTTGGATATTAAGTAAGGCTACACCTAGTACCGCACAATTGGTGGTGATTAAAGGTAGAAAAATGCCTAATACTTGATAGAGCAATGGGCTGGTTTTATGAATCACCATTTCAGTGAACTGGACAACGGCTGCGATTACTAATATGAAAGTAATGGTGCGTAGATATTCAAGCTCTAAAGGCGCTAGTAAATATTCGTTGGCGAGATAGCTGCAAACCGATGACAGTGTCAACACAAAGGTGGTGGCGAAGGCCATACCGAGTGCGGTATCGAGTTTCTTTGAGACGCCAAGAAACGGGCACAGTCCAAGGAACTGCGACAACACGAAGTTGTTAACAAGAACGGTGCTGACAAGTAGCAGTGCGAATCCGGTAAGTGCTTCGGTCACTTTGCTAATCTTATGGTTAACATTGTCGTTTTGTTATCGATGTGAGCATGCATATAATTAAAAAATATAATAAATTCAGTTCATATAAGAAAAACGTCTACATTGTCATGGTAACTAAGCTGGCTGACAGTTTCAAATGCTTTCGCCTATAAGTGTTTGAAACGTAAGTGTTTGATGCTAGGCCGTTTAGTCTACTTTACTTTCATACCAGGTTGAGCGCCATCGTGAGGTTCAAGTATCCACAGATCTTCACCGCCAGGGCCCGCTGCTAATACCATGCCTTCGGATATGCCAAAGCGCATTTTGCGAGGTGCCAGATTAGCCACCATGACAGTTAGCTTGCCTTGCAGGTCTTCAGGTTGATACGCCGATTTAATACCGGCAAAGACATTACGTGACCCCATTTCGCCTAAGTCGAGTGTTAGCTGCAATAGTTTGTCGGCACCCTCGATATGTTCGGCCTTGGTGATACGTGCGATACGTAAATCGACTTTAGCGAAATCATCAAAGCTTATAGTGTTGTCGTCTTCCACTTGGCTACCTTTCTTGTTTTGTTTTGTTGTCTTTGTTACGGGAGTGGTTTTTGCCCCGGGGGCGCCTAGTTCTGCCGCTAGCCTCACCCCAAGGGCACGTTGTTCTGCTTCAACTATAGCTTCGATCGACGCTGGGTCAACGCGAGTCATGAGTGGTTTGAATTTGTTAATAGTATGATCGGTCAGAGGCTGCTTACGATCTTCCCAGCTTAGTGTTGGAATGTTCAAAAACGCCTCAGACTTTTCAACTGTGACGGGTAGTACGGGTTTTAAATACGTCACAAGAATGCGAAATAAATTAATACCCATACTGCAGACTTGATGCAGCTCTTGGTCTTTGCCTTCTTCTTTGGCAATGACCCAGGGTTGTTTTTGGTCAATATACTGATTGGCGCGGTCTGCTAAGGCCATGATGTCGCGCATGGCACGGTTGTAATCACGCTTTTCGTAAGACTCGGCAATGCTGTCACCGGCATCAACGAGTTCTGCAAGCAAGTCGGGTTGATCAATATTGGCGCTAAGCTTGCCGTCAAAACGTTTTTTAATAAAGCCCGCGCAACGGCTAGCGATGTTAACGACTTTGCCGACTAAGTCGGAATTAACACGGCTAGTAAAATCGTCAAAATTCAAATCAAGGTCGGTAACGCTATTACCTAGCTTGGCAGCAAAGTAGTAACGTAAATACTCGGGGTTTAAGTGATCAATATAGGTGCTGGCTTTAATGAAGGTGCCGCGTGACTTGGACATTTTCTCGCCGTTAATAGTGAGAAAACCGTGGGTAAAAATGCCGCTAGGTTTGCGAAACCCCGCACCTTCAAGCATGGCTGGCCAAAATAGAGCATGGAAATAGACAATGTCTTTACCGATAAAATGATAAAGCTCGGTTTTTGAGTCTTTGCCCCAGTATTCGTCGAAATCTAAGCCTTTTGTTGCGCAGAGTTTTTTAAAGCTGGCCATGTAACCGACGGGTGCGTCGAGCCAGACGTAAAAGTATTTGCCGGGTGCATCAGGAATTTCAAAACCGAAATACGGTGCATCTCGCGAAATATCCCAGTCACGCAGCTCGCCTTCTAGCCATTCGCTCAATTTATTGGCCATTTCTTCTTGAACATGGCCTTGCTTAATCCAGTCACGCAACATTTCAGCGAAGTTTTCTAGCTTGAAGAAATGATGTTCTGATGAGCGTGTGATGGGTGTTGCGCCGCTGACCGCAGAGACAGGGTTAATTAACTCTGTAGGGCTATACGTGGCGCCGCATGATTCGCAGCTGTCACCATATTGATCGGGCGTATGACATTTGGGGCATTCGCCTTTGACAAAACGGTCGGGTAAAAACATTTCTTTTTCAGGGTCGTAGGCCTGTTCGACGTCACGCTTGGTGATGTGGTCGGCCTCATTAAGGCGCCTATAGATAGTTTCAGCAAGTTCACGGTTTTCGTCTGAGTGGGTGCTGTAATAGCAATCAAAGTCGATAGCAAATGCGGCGAAATCGCGCTGATGCTCTAGCGAAATTTCTTTGATGAGCTGCTCTGGTGTGATGCCACGTTTTTCGGCATGGAGCATGATCGGCGTGCCATGGGCATCGTCGGCACACACGTAGTGGCAGTCGTGTCCACGCATTTTCTGGAATCTTGACCAAATATCGGTCTGGATGTACTCAACCAGATGGCCTAAATGGATGGGACCATTGGCATAAGGCAGTGCGCTGGTGACTAGTATTTTTCGTTTGTGTGTGGGCATTTAAATTCTATGAATAGGCAAACCCACCATTATATATAAGATAGTTGTTTATAGGGGTGTAGCAATGGATATCACCCGCTTTTCTTGCAAATAGTGAAAGGCTATAAGCTTGATTGGTTTAATCAAATATACATAATTGAGTGTCATCATTAATGTAGAACCCACTCAGCGGCTCTACCCTACTTGAGCTGCTGTTCTTGATATAGTTTTAAATCTATATAACTGGCTGGCGGTTCTACACTACCTCCCCTCACTATCTCATTGCCAGCCAGGCTTTTTTCTTTCACTACGATAAGCCCAATAGTTGCTGATGGCTCATGCTAGGGTGCGTGATATTACGCTTGAGCCTTGTCGCAGAGCCTGCTTAAATGCTTATCACTGACTTAGCTATATGCTGAGTTAATATCGAGAATTACACAAAGGAGCGAGCAATGCCAAAAAGCTTACCGTTTACCGTGTTTCATCAGTCTGGAGGGGCAGTTGAGTATAAATTTCCTTTGCATCCTGAGACTCAGTCGGCTATCGATGTCCACAACGTATTGGAACATCTTCGCGATGCCTTGACGTTTTTGCTCGATAATAAAAAAATGGGCAACGGTGATGTCTTGCAAGCAATCACGATGTTGCTGTGTATGCGCGCCGATATGGTAGACGTTGATCGCGATACGATGCGTTCGCTGCTAGAAGAAATGCTCGCGAATAATATGGCGGCAACGCATGCCGCCATACATAATCAGGCAAGTCGCGCTTAGAACGAATAGACCACTGAAACGGTGCTAATTCTATCAGTAGAAGTTGCGCCGGCAGGTGCGTCACTGTTGTTTTTAGCGGTGAGCGACAGTTTTAGCGCGAGCTTCTCGGCGAAGTGAACTTTAAATGCGCTAATACTCTCGGTAAACGTGTTTTCTATACCCGTCTCTATTAGCAAAGTTTGGCTGAACAGTGCGTTGCTGCTGACGTTGTATTCGTAGTCGCCGTAGAGTCTGGCAATGACTTCGTCTTGTGTTTCGCCATTCGTTGTTTCAGAAAATTTATAACCACCACCCAGCTCAACGTCTAAACGGCTACGTGTGCGCTCAAAGAGCCGGCGCCCATAACCTGTTGTGAGTGAAGATTGAAAATTAAAACCGCTGAAGCGGTCATCGTCGTAGCGAAAGGCGCCAAATAAATAATCGTTATCACTGATGTTTTTGTCAGCTTTATAACCAAAGGTATAGCGTTCTGCTGTGGTTGAGTCGCTATCCGCTACGGAAAGCGCAGCCAGGCCTAAAGTATGGCGCCATAATCCAGTGTTATTGACCAGGTCTAAACGACCATTCAATGTTTCTGTATCGCTATTACCACTGGTAATTGCTAGGCCAAACTCCCCTTCGCCATGCCAACCAGGCGCATCATTGTCTGCGTAGGCAATGGAATGAAATAAACAAAAAGTGAGTGCTAGGGCCAAACTGCGACACATAGGTGGTTCCTCATATTAAGTAATAGTATTGATGGTAAGTGGGTGCGCGAATAGCACGGTTAATGCGATGGCTTACAAGTGCGCGGCGATACTAGCACAGGGGGTACTGTCTATTTGCTGAATACGCAAATTTCACCTGTTGTTAGCAATAGTGCAGAGCTTAAGCTGCGCTGCGGGCGCTGATAGAGTAAAATCGGCGTCTTTTGCAAAAGCTAGACAGGCAAGTAGGAGTAAGCGTGGCAGACGTAACGAAAGAACAGGTGCTATCAGCATTATCGGGAGTGATAGAGCCTCATCTAGAAAAAGACCTAGAGTCCGCGGGAGTTATCGGTGATATTGTCATCGAAGAAAGTGGCCGCGTGATTATCAAGGTTACGTTGGCGTACCCTGCCGCTGGTTATCATGCTCAGCTCAATGATGAAGTGGTCAGTGCTGTCTCTACAATTGATGGCGTTACTGATGTTGTCTTAAATATCGATACGGCTATTGCATCTCGCTCTGTTCAGGCGGGTGTAAAGTTACTGGATGGCGTGAAAAACACTATTGCTGTTGCTTCGGGTAAGGGTGGTGTCGGTAAATCAACGGTTTCAGTTAACTTGGCCTTGGCGCTTGCCGCAGAAGGTGCGCGTGTTGGTGTGCTTGATGCTGATATCTATGGCCCGAGTCAGCCACGTATGTTGGGTGTTAGTGGTAAGCCGGATACCAAAGACGGCAAATCACTTGAGCCGAAAGAAAATTACGGTGTGCAAGTGATGTCGATAGGTTTTCTTATCGATGATGAAACGCCGATGATTTGGCGTGGACCAATGGTGACGCAAGCATTGGAGCAGTTGTTAAGAGACACACGTTGGCGTGATCTAGACTATTTGATTATTGACCTGCCGCCAGGCACGGGCGATATACAACTGACTTTGTCACAAAAAATTCCTGTGAGTGCATCAGTGATCGTAACGACACCACAAGACATTGCTTTGCTTGATGCGCGCAAAGCCTACAAAATGTTTGAGAAGGTAAAGATACCGGTGTTAGGCGTGGTTGAAAATATGAGTACGCACATTTGTAGTCAATGCAATCATGAAGAGCATATCTTCGGTGAAGGTGGTGGTAAAACTATGGCAGCGGATTACGATATCAGCTTTCTTGGTAGTTTACCGCTGGCGATGCGAATTCGTGAAGATGCAGATAGAGGTAGGCCGACGGTTGTTGCTGAACCTGATGGTGCTATCACAGAAAGTTATCGGGCTATCGCGCGTAATGTTGCAGCAAAACTTTCTTTACAACAAAAAGAATATGCATCCAAGTTCCCTAACATCGTTATTGAAAATAACTAACTATAAGACAGCCTTTTGGCTTAGGAAGAATAATGAGTATTAAGTCTGACCACTGGATTCGACGTATGGCGGAAAGTGATGGGTTGATTGAGCCGTTTGAGGCAGGCCAGATACGTCATCATGGTGATAAGCGTGTTATTTCCTATGGTACATCAAGCTATGGCTATGATGTGCGATGCTCGGACGAGTTTAAAATTTTCACGAATATTAATTCGGCGATTGTTGACCCTAAAAATTTTGATGAAAATAGTTTCGTTGATGTTAAGGCTGATGAATGTATTATTCCACCCAATTCATTTGCCTTGGCACGTACGGTTGAATATTTTCGTATTCCGCGCAACATTCTTACAGTCTGTTTGGGTAAATCAACCTATGCTCGCTGTGGAATTATTGTTAACGTGACGCCGCTGGAACCTGAGTGGGAAGGTCATGTCACGCTAGAGTTTTCAAATACTACACCGTTGCCTGCGCGGATCTACGCTAACGAAGGTATCGCGCAAATGTTGTTTTTTGAATCAGACGAAGTGTGTGACGTGTCGTATAAAGACCGTGGCGGTAAATACCAAGGCCAAACCGGTGTGACGTTGCCTAAAGCGTAAAGCTTGGACTTTAAAGTCCGCTGATTTTCTTGATGACAGAGCGGTAGGTATCGCCTTTTTCATTTTGCTCAATTTGCACGGGTAAATAGTTATAGTCTGCTGCCACCCATACGGTGGTCGAGCGTTTTTCTGATTTACGTTGTAGCTTGATGGTGTCAATTTCGCCAAGTGGTGTTTTGATCACTTCATTGCCTAAGTTTTTAATGTCATAGGTTTTGAGTTTGCCGCGATCAGCGACAAGATATTGTAAGGCTGAGGGCTCATCTTGCATGTCGAACATAACGTTAAGTTGGTATAGATGGCGGTCAACGGTGTTTTCTGGCACCTCTATTGACCATGGCGTGTCTTGCGTTTCGTCGCTCACTTTATGTGCCTGCCAGTCAAACTGTAAATCTTGATGGCGTCTTTTTTTGCTGCCACTACGGTTATATTGGTATTCCAATGCTTTGGCTCTACCGTTTTCAAAGGTGAATGTTGAGCGCTCTTCTATGCCTTTAAGAAACATTCTTGCGAGAAAATGTGTCACTTTCACATTGGATTCTAATAAGTAAATATTTTTATCAGTTTGGGTTAAGGTGCGCTCCATCGTGCCGAGCTTGGTGCTGCCACGGTAGAAGACATATTCAAGACTCATACCTACTGGCAGGTCAAAATCTGGTTGAGCGAATGAGCCTGAGCTTGCTGTAATAAGCAGCAAGCTGAGAAGAAAAGCTTTAAACGATTTTTGCTTCATTTGCTTCCTCACTATTTATAACAATAGGTTGAAGTAGCGGCTGATCATCAAGTATTAAGGCATCATCGTGCCAGTGCAAGCGACCTTCGCTAAGCCAACGTAATGCCTCTATGTAGATTTTGTGTTCTTGTTCTTGAACACGTTTTGCCAGGCTTTCTTCATTGTCATCATTAAGTATAGGCACTCTTGCCTGAACGATAACCGGACCACCGTCTAAGGTTTCTGTCACAAAGTGAACGCTGGCGCCATGATATTTGTCTTTAGCGGCAATGGCTTTGGCGTGGGTATTGAGGCCGCGGTATTTTGGTAGCAAGGAAGGATGAATGTTGAGAATCTGCCCAGGATACTCATGGACGAAGGCATTGCTTAAAACGCGCATAAACCCAGCAAGCACAATAAGGTCGGGCGCGTGGCCGTCGATTATTTGTTTAAGCTCAGTGTCAAAGGCTTCGCGGCTGCTAAATTTAGTGTGGTCTAGTGTATGTGTTGTAATGTTGGCATTTTCGGCGCGCTGCAAACCATAGGCTTGCGGGCGATTGCTAATAACGGCGCTTATTTCTACAGCGAGATCGCTTTGGCTGGCGTCGATAATGGTTTGAAGATTGCTACCGTTGCCAGAAATAACGACAACGAGTCGCAGTGGTCGCAAGTGTGTTTCTTGCGCCATATTAATCGTTTACGTAGACAACGCCTTGTTGATCGCCGCGTTGTGTAAGGCGACCGATAGACCATGCTTGTTCGCCTAGTTGTTCTAGGCTTTTTAGTATGGCAGTTTCATTGTTAGCATCGACACAAAGTACCATGCCAACACCACAATTAAATGTTAGCAGCATGTCGGCATTGCTAATGTTGCCTTGCTGAGACAGCCAATTAAATATCTCTGGCCTTGTCCAGGCATTAAGATTAATTTCAGCGCTCAAGTCTTTAGGTAAAACACGCGGCAAATTTTCGCTTAAGCCGCCACCTGTGATATGTGAGATTGCTTTGACCGAATGAGATTTCAGCAATTCGAGGATGGTCTTAACGTATATTTTGGTCGGTGCCATAAGGGCATCACCAAGTGTATGGTTTTGAAATTCACTATCTAAAGGTTGGCCTGATATTTCGAGTACTTTACGAACTAGAGAATAGCCGTTGGAATGAGGCCCACTGGAAGCTATGCCAATGAGCACATCACCTTCGCTACAGCCGGAACCGTCGATAATCTCATCACGCTCGACAATGCCAACGCAAAAACCCGCCAAGTCAAAATCACCTGATGCATACATGCCGGGCATTTCCGCTGTTTCGCCACCAATTAACGCAGCGCCAGACAGTTTGCAACCATCGGCGATGCCGGCAATGACCGCGCTAGCGACGTCGATATCGAGCTTACCAGTGGCGTAGTAATCAAGGAAAAAGAGTGGTTCAGCACCTTGTACGATTAAATCGTTGACACACATGGCGACTAAGTCGATACCGACACCGTCATAACGTTGGCTCTCAATAGCGAGTTTCAATTTGGTGCCAACACCATCGGTACCAGCAACCAGTACTGGTTTACGGTAGCGATCAATGGGTAGCTCAAATAATGCGCCAAAACCGCCTAGGCCGGTTAAGACTTCAGGGCGAAACGTTGCTTTAGCGTGCGGCTTGATGCGCTCAACTAGCGAGTTGCCAGCTTCGATGTCAACGCCAGCATCACGGTAACTTAGTGTGCTCATAGAGTGTATTTTAGGTTTTATTTAGATATAGAATTTCGAGCCGCTATTGTATCTCAGCAGGTGGTGTAAGCGCGAGAAATCCTTGATATCACTGTATATTTTAGAAAAATTTGGCTGAAAACTGGATAATTCAGGATGGATTCAGTGATAAAAGTCTATTATTCGCTGCAACCATACTTGGTTTGACGTCCTTTCTGTAAGTTTGGACACAATTAAAACACGAGGAATTGAATATGAAAGCAAGTTGGATTGTAAGCGCAGCAGCAGCTGCAACTTTGATGGCTGGTGTAAGCACTGCAAGTGCTGATGAAGCTTTAGCGAAAGCAAGTGGTTGTTTTGCTTGTCATTCAATTGAAAGAAAGGTTCTTGGCCCAGCGTGGAAAGACGTTGCTGCTAAATATGCAGGCGACAAAGCTGCGGGTAAAGCACACCTTTTGACCAAGGTTGCTAAAGGTGGTAAAGGCGTATGGGCCGATGCCGGTATTAACGCTGCAATG
>JAADIY010000037.1:58249-60543 GCA_013151045.1 Gammaproteobacteria bacterium | reverse complement strand
TTCAGCAGATTGCATAGCTACATTCCTATCGAGTATTCCATGCGCCATTTTTTCTTCTAAACTGGTGGATTGAGCTGAGTTGACGCCAATAATTGTTAGTACCAACAACAAAAACAAGCTAACAATAAGTGCAGCGCCTTTTTGTTTTTTTAGCCGTTGCCGTTGAGTAAAGTTTGATGATGACTTTTTCATGATGCTATACCTATATTAACTTATGCGATTTCTCAAAGTTATGGTGGTCGTGAATACTCGGTAAAGACGATTGTCAGCAGCAACTGTAGCTACTCCGTTAAAATTGTAATTTTGTGGGGTTGAGGTAAGGAAATCATTGTAGCTTTGTACTAAAATTGATATGCGTAAACTGATGACATTGTCCATATTGACAACGTTATTAGCAGTCACATAATAATTAGGTGTTTCATTGCCATTTGTATCCTCTCCATAGAGCACTTGTAAGCTGTTAATGCCATCTACGAGCTCTAGATTGTTGCGAAACAATGCGGGCTGCCCAGCCAAGCCCATGGCTATACTGTAATTGATAGTGCGTACAGGGAAAATTTGAGCATCCGCTTGATAAATTTTGGATAAATTACTGTTGCTTGAAAGCAAGCCAGACGTGCCAGCGGTAGCGTTAGTTATTTGAAAAATGTCACCTTGAGTGCAGTCACTAACAAGTATATTATCATTTTCATTTAATCCATTGTTAGTGATGGTCGTAACAGCTGATAGGTTAGTGAAAGGTGGTTGTGTGACAAGTCCTGTTCCAAACGCGCCACGTACTAGTATGCCATCAGATTGATTTAAGCCAGTACTTTCGGTGCCGTTAAGGCCACCAGCATCAAAATTTAGATTAGCATCTATTACCCCATTTTCTGCTGTAAAAGGTAGATTGTTTGTTATGCCATCTATGCTTTGGGTGCAGCCCCAAAAATCTGCGAGCCTTAGATCGCGCGACAAAAATTCTATCGCGAACCGGGCATTCTCTTGTATTTGTGATAAACCTTGATTAACACGATAAATTTGGCTGCTGGATGAAAATATTTGTATAACTCCAGTTAGTAGTAATAAGCTAATAGAAATGGCGACGAGCAATTCGACAATTGAGAGCCCACTTTGTCTTAATAAAAATGCAGATTTTTTTGGGGTTAGGTGATTCATGGTTGAAAACTCGTGGCGAAAAGCTGATTTGGTGTGAGTGCATTTCGATCGCTGTCCCACCATAGCTTCACGGCAAATGTATTACCATTACCGTCACAACCGTGGTCGGCGGCGCTGGTTCCGTCATTAATAGAATTACCAGTAGTAGAACTATCTATGCAAATGACGCCTTGTCCTGCTGGCAGGGCTTGCGCTATTGATGTGTTCCACTCAAAAGCATCGTTTTGTGCTAGTTGGGCGGGTGTGCAGCCGGGAGCGACAGTACATGCAGTTACAGGTGTTGCATTGGGTAGATTATAATTGCCTGCAGTAGCGCCTAATGGATTTGCACGAACTCTATCTGCAATATCATAGGCTAGAACAGCGGCTTGGCTTCTTGTCGCGGCATCATTATTGTTTTGTAAGCTAGCTGCTTGTAAGCCCGCTAAGCCAAGCAACCCTATTGCTAGGATAACGACAGTAATGAGGACTTCAAGTAGTGTGAAGCCCTGTACGCTTTTTTTTGCATAATTTTGATATCGATTGTTTTTCATGAGATTATTTGGATAATTCCTGGGCTGATTATTTATAGGCACATGAAATTTGAAATATTGGCTCTACCAGCAGCAGATATAGTGATTTGTCGGCCGGTTTCAGCGGTTCGTGTATCACATAGGGTTAACGCGTCTTGAGGGCTTGTGAGTAGCCCTGTAGATCCATATACAAACTGACTTTGGGCTGCACTTGTTAGCGTTGAGCCAGCTGCTATTGGATCGTTTACTCGTACTATTTCTGCTGCGCTAATCACATTATCTCTGTCTTGATCTACCCAAATGATCCATCCAGCTCCCCAATTAGTACCATTGGTGCAACTTGGTATCAGGTTGTTGAACGTTGTGCTAATACAAATAGTCGTGTTTCTTTGCTGTTTGATTGCCGTATTCCGGGCTAATTTGATACCAGCTAAAAGTTCATTTGAGTTCGCGCTAATTCGATTATCTTGAGTAATAGTTGTAAAGCTTGGAACGGCAATGGTTAATAATATTGCCGCGATAGCTAGCGTTATCATTAGTTCTATCAATGTGAAGCCATGAGGTCTACCAAATTGTAATCTTTTGTATTTTCTATCCATGTTGCTGTCATCGGCGGAGTGGCGG
>JAADIY010000037.1:0-58225 GCA_013151045.1 Gammaproteobacteria bacterium | reverse complement strand
AGGGTTTGTGGACGGATGGATAATATTTGGCGATGAGTGGTCGAAAATGGTCTAATTTGTTGGTTCCGTGCTTATTTTGGGGTAGAGATGAAGGTTGATTTGATTGGTTTGGGGCAATGGGTGCGGGTATGGCGGTTAATCTTCACACTGAGGGTGTGTTATCGCTTGTTTATAACCGTAGTCGTTCGCGTTGCGCTGAATTTGTTAAAACCTGCCCTGTTGATATTGCGCCAGGTTTTAAGCTCGTGTTGCATCAAAAAGATTTGCAGATAGGTAAAGCTATGCTCGCTGAGTATGATGTGCAGTTGCCGATGGTTGAAATGAGCTTGATACTTTATCAATGTTTGATTGATGAAGGTTTTGCTGATGAAGATATTTCAACGCTGTTTCGACACAAGCAACGTATGTTTCAAGAGTCGGCGGATTGAGTAGGAACACTGAGATGCATTTTAAATTAACAGGTATTCACCACGGTAGCGTGGTTGTTGCAGATACTACAGTTTCACTGGCTTTTTATTGCGATGTGTTGGGTTTAGCGGTTGACCCTGCGCGGCCAGATTTAGGCTACCCTGGTGCGTGGTTATGCATCGGTCAACAGCAATTACACTTATTACAGGTAGACAACGTTGATCCGATCCAAAATAGGCCAGCGCATGTTGGTCGAGACCGCCATATTGCGTTTTATCTAGACAATATTGATGCATTAGCCGAGAGGCTTACAGAGGCCAATGTCGCGTATATGCGCAGCCACTCTGGACGCAACGCGCTATTTTGTCGTGACCCAGATGGCAATGGTCTTGAGTTTATTCAGGCCAATTAATTAGAGTGGGCAAGCCCAGTATCCACTGGGCTTGCCGCAGTTATTGGCCAGTTTTTGACCTAAGGGCTTGTTTATCTACATAATGGTGGTTTTACTCGGCTTCTTCCGTAAAGTCTTGCGGGGACCCTTGCGAAGCCTCAACGAGAGCCGAGAACTCACCTTGATCTAGGCGGCCATCAGCATTGCTGTCCGCGCCGGAAAACAAGGGTGCTAGCACCGCTGATTTGGCCGCTTCGCCTTGATCAATAGTGCCGTCAGTATTGATATCTAGCTCTGAAAATGACACGCCAGCAGCCAATGTGGTCGCCGAGAAAAGCAGGCAGCTAGCGCCTACGCCTAATAGTGTAGAAATACGATTTTGCATATCAAACTCCTTAATTTAAAAATATTAATTTCAACTGAGTACCTAGCAAACTTGATGGGTTTGAGTCGGTTGTGCAGCTGGCTTAGGTGTTAAGCAATGCATTGCAATTAAGATTATAGGCAGCCTTCCTGAATCGCGGCTGATTGGCATCGAGTGCGTATGAGGTGTTTGCGGTAGACTGCATAGAGTGTGCAAATGTGCATTTTTTACTGGAATTCTTGGATTGGTGGCCTTATATAGAAGGGTTATCACAGTAAAAACTTTTTAGTCTAATTTTGGCTAATATTTTTTCTATTTGCTAAACGGGTTAACCGGTTGCGAGTTTCACTTTATTAGGAGTAAGTATGTCGAGCACAGTTGCTGGTACACAGGCCCTTAGCTCAGGGAGTTCAGGTTTTGAGTGGTTACGCAGTGAAGAAATTGAATCACTTAATGTTACCGTAGAGGAATACCGTCATAGCGTCACAGGCGCGCTGCATTATCATATTGCCAGCGACAACCCAGAGAACGTATTTCTGGTTGCTTTGCGTACTGTGCCGATGGATTCGACCGGGGTCGCACATATTCTTGAGCACACAGTATTGTGCGGTAGTGAGCGTTATCCGGTGCGTGACCCATTTTTTATGATGATTCGTCGTTCATTGAATACATTTATGAATGCTTTTACCAGTAGCGATTGGACAGCCTATCCCTTTGCCAGTCAAAACCGTAAAGATTTTGATAATTTATTAGATGTTTATCTTGACTCGGTATTTTTTTCACGTTTGCATGAATTAGACTTTTTGCAAGAAGGCCATCGAGTAGAATTTGAGTCCCCTGATGATTCTTCATCTAAGTTGGTTTATAAGGGTGTCGTCTTTAATGAGATGAAGGGCGCGATGAGCTCAGTGACAAGTACTTTATGGCATACACTAACGAAATATTTGTACCCTACAACAACTTATCACTATAACAGTGGTGGTGAGCCTGAGCATATCACCGATCTAAGCTACGATGAGCTAAAGTCATTTTATAAAACACATTACCATCCCAGCAACGCAGTGTTTATGACTTATGGTGATATTCCAGCAGCGGAGCACCAGGCGGTATTTCAAGATCGTGTGTTATCGCGTTTTGATCGTCTCGATGATGTGATTGGTGTTAGTGATGAAAAACGTTATTTCTCACCTGTTGTTGTAGAAGAAGCCTATCCACTTTCTGAAGAAGAAGCAGACGGAGATCGCACCCATATCGTATTGTCATGGTTGCTAGGTAACAGCACCAACTTAGAAGATGTATTGCGAGCAAACTTGCTCAGCAGTTTGTTATTAGATGATAGTGCGTCGCCATTACGACGTGCGTTAGAGACCACAGATTTGGGTGGTTCACCGTCGCCCTTATGTGGTTTAGAAGACTCTAATAGAGAGATGGCTTTTGTTTGTGGTGTAGAAGGAGCCAAGCCAGAAAGCGCACAAGCCGTCGAAGATTTGGTTTTATCTGTGTTGAACGATGTCGCTGAAAATGGCATCGAGCAAGAACGTATCGAAGCTATGTTGCATCAGTTAGAGCTGGGCCAGCGCGAAGTCGGTGGTGACGGCATGCCTTATGGTTTGCAACTCATGTTAGAAAGCTTGTCGAGCGCGGTTCATGGTGGAGACCCGGTGGCCATGTTGAATCTTGACCCTGCATTAGCAAAGCTGCGCGAAGAAATTAAAGCCCCTGATTTTGTTTCACGCATGATCAACGAATATTTATTGACTAATGCGCATCGCGTGCGTTTAACTTTAAAGCCAGATCCACAGTTGATACAACGTCGTGATCAAGCGCAAGAAAATAAGTTAGAAAAAGTAAAACAATCGATGACGACAGAACAACAAAGTAATGTCATTGATTTGGCAGCCAAGCTGTCAGAGCGACAATTGCAAGAAGATGACCCTAGTCTCTTACCTAAGGTTGGCATCGAAGACGTGCCAGCGAGCATTCATATACCGCAAGGTGAAAGGTTAAACATAGGCCAGTCACCACTACGCTACTACGGTCAAGGTACTAACGGTATAGCTTATCAAGAAATTATTGCCACCTTGCCTGATTTAAATGCCGAGCAAATTGCGTTGTTGCCGTACTATAGTTCACTGTTGCCAGAACTCGGTAGCGGTAAGCTAGACTATTTGGCCGCACAAGTGGAGCAATCCAAGGTTAGTGGTGGTATTAGCGCTTACACGATGATACGCGGTGCGACAGACGATGCGTCGAGTGCTAAAGGTTATCTAGTTATGTCGAGCAAGGCGCTGGTGCGTAACCACGAAGCGCTAGCAGAGCTGCTAAAGCAAACTTTCAACGAAGCACGTTTTGATGAAACAACACGTATCCGCGAGCTAATGAGTCAAATGCGCCTACGTCGAGAGCAAGGTGTAGTGGGGCGTGGTCATAGTTTGGCGATGATGGCGGCTAGCGCAGCGTTTAGTCCTATTGCTAGCTTGCAACATGCTATGCGCGGTCTAGCAGGTTTAAGCACGCTTAAAGCCTTGGATGATAGTTTAAATGACGAGGCGGCACTTAATAATTTTTGTCAGCAATTAGCCGCATTGCATAAAGTGATTATTGCTGCGCCAAAACAATTCTTAGTGGTGGGAGAAGCTGAGCATCGTGAAAAATTAGTGGATGCCTTAACAGAGCAGTGGCAAGGTGCTGACAGTGCGCAGCAAGACCAAGTAATATTAAATGCCGCACAAACAGAAAAAACCTTAGGTGACCTTTGGGTAACCAATACTCAAGTGAATTTTTGTGCAAGAGCTTATCAAGCGGTACCCATTGCACACGCTGATGCAGCGGCCTTGTCGGTCTTGTCAGGTTTCATGCGTAATGGTTATTTACATACAGCAGTGCGTGAGCAAGGCGGTGCTTATGGTGGCGGCGCATCGTATGATGCTGATTCAGCAACCTACCGTTTTTATTCCTATCGTGACCCACGACTAGTTGAAACACTTAGCGATTTTGATAAGGCCATTGATTGGGTGTTAGAACACAATCACGAAGAACGCCAATTAGAAGAAGCGATTTTAGGAGTTATCGGTTCAATTGATAAACCAGGGTCACCTGCTGGCGAAGCTAAGGGCGCGTTTCATGCTGAACTGTTTGATCGTGATGCTGCCTTTAGACAAAAGACCCGTGCACGCGTACTAAAAGTAACGCTAGATGACTTAAAACGTGTGACCGCAACTTATCTTAAGTCTAAGGAGTCGGTCGCCGCCGTAGTGACTAATGCTGAAAATGCCGAATCAGCGGCAGACCTGCAATACGGTATTAAGAAGTTATAAAACAATAAACAAGAGTAATAAATATTAAGACATAGCTATAGCAACCATCCGTGTTGCTATAGCTTAGTTTGTGCTTGTACCATGCAAGCGACCATCCTAATCGCCAGGCAACAATCCCGTTGCTACAGCAGCATCCTTGCTGCAGTCCTTGGTTCTGTATAGTGTCTCATAGCTAATTCTATTAGGCGGCTTCTATACCACCGTCTTTGTGTTGTGTGCCGTTGGTTTCGTCGGTTAACTTGAATTGTTTAACCACGCTAGTGAGCTCATTGGCTAGATCGCTCAGCTCTTTGACTGACTGTGTGGTGTCAGCGGTACTGTTAGCAGTCTGGTCAGAAAGGTCGCTCATTGTCTCAAGGGCTTTATTAATGTCTTCTGATACAGCAGACTGACTATCTGTGGCATTGGCAATTTCACCGTTGGTTGCAACAATTTTTTCGATCGAGTCGGTGATTTGTTGCAATGAAGCATTCGCTTTTTCGGCGCTTTCAACACTGTCATGGGCTTGTTGTTTACCTTGTTCCATCGCATTCACCGCATCTTTGGCACCATGTTGTAGGCCTTCGATAATCTCTTGAATCTGTTTGGTAGAATTTTGTGTTTTGCGAGCAAGCTCTCGTACTTCATCGGCAACTACGGCAAAGCCACGGCCTTGCTCGCCCGCGCGAGCCGCCTCGATGGCAGCATTTAATGCGAGTAGGTTCGTTTGCTCGGCAATACTATTAATCACTTCAACGACGGTGCCTACGCTTTCGCTGTCTTGTTTGAGTTTATTAATAACCGAGGATGATTTTTCCATGGCATCAGCGAGCTGTGTTAAGCGCGTTGCGGTTTGCTTAACGATGGTACGACCACTATGCGCTTCTTGATCCGCTATTTTTGCTGCTTCTAACGCATCAGTTGCATTACTGGCAACACCATGAGTAATGCTCGACATTTTCTGCATTGCTTCGGTGACGGTAGCTGTTTGTTCTTTTTGTTCATGAACGATTTTGTTGGACTCTTGCGTTACGTTTAATACATGTGATGAAGATTCATTTAATGTATTGCTGACGTTAGAAATGCCCGTGACCGTTGCACTGAATTTTTCTAGCATTCTATTGACTGAGTGTGCGATATCACGTGTAACATCGCCTTTATTGGTCTGAATGCTGTGGGAAAGATCGGCGTTATGCTGAATCTCTTCAATTTCTTTTGAGAAAGTATCAATGGGTACGGTCAATTTCCCCGTATACCACCATACCGAGAGATAAGTGAGTGCTAGCATGACGACTAATACCCCAATAACACTGTTTATGATATCTGTTTTTAATTTGCTGGCGGGCGCTTGAGCTTCGGTAACAGAAATTTCACTGATAATAGCTAAATTGACACCAGCGATTTCTATCGGAGTGTAGGCTGATAATACCTCAGTGCCAAGATAATTGCGGATTTTATGAACCCCCGTTTCTTTTTGCATCGCCAGTTGCGTACTGGCAGATTGCACACTTAGATTACCAATAGTGCTTTTTTTTGCTTTGATGATAGATAGTGTTTCAGCGTTGGTGTTTTGAGCAGCAAGCTGATTGAAAAATTCGGTTTCATTTTCAACTAGGTGACGACTCATGTTGAGCATTTTTTGATCTGAGCCTACGAGATAGCTTTCACCAGTCTTACCTAAGCCGACTTTTTCCCAAGCCTTGCCGCTGGTCATGATGTGGTTGATTTTGTTGATGGGGATCTGAAAAATGAGTATCCCCGTTTTTTTGCCATTTTCGCTGATAGGTGTGGCAATAAACGAAGCTGAATTGTTATAGGAGGGTATGTATGAGGCAAAGTCAGAGAGGAAGTAATCTTGGGTTGAGCTTGAATTGTTGGCTAATTGAAACGCTTTGGCTATGCCGCTATTAGCATAGGGCCCACTTTTTAACGACGTAGCATAATCTAACTCTTTGAATACTGAATAGACGATGTAGCCTGTTTCAGGGTCGACTAAGAAGATATCATAGTAGCCAAAGGTTTCGAGATAGCTTCTGACGGTGGGGTGATATTGTTCATGTGTTTGGCTGTAAGCAGAATTATCGCCAGGATGGTCTAAGGCTTCCTTGCTGCCTAAAGGGTTTGGATTGTTGCTAATATAGTGATATTGCAATGCGATGCTGTTGTCATCAAGTGCTGACATAAGCGTGTTCTGATTCTTGCTGGCGCTGGGATTGATGCGCGCATATTTATTGCCAAACTGATCGTCATAAAAATCTCTTAAGCTATTTCTCATGGCTGCCAAATTTTTGTTATCTATTTGATCTTTGAAGCTAGAAAAGTGATTTTTTGAAGACACCATTAATTCATTTATGGCGTCACTTTTCGATAAAGTAACAAGTTGGTTTTTGACGGAAGAAAAATATTCTTCGATTTCCATGCGCTTAAGTTCTCGCACACTTTCTAGTCGATGGGCGACCTCATCTGCGATAAGACTTTTACCGCTGCGCTCAGCGGCAGTGCCGCTGATAACATTTGATACGACGATAAATACTGCCATCATTGCGACGAGCGCAAATACCAGCTTGTTACGAATTGACATGCTTCCTTCTCCTAATCCATCAGATAGGCGTCATTAATCCATGATTCTGCTTTAAGGGTAGCGGTAATTTATTCAGCAAACTTTAGAAAGAAGAATATGGGCGTCTTAGTTTGCATTGCAGAACGCCAGTAATGATTAAACCCTAAAATAAGGAATATTTTTAAGGTTATTAGTGTTGGCCGGGTTGTAGCTCTAAGTGCGAAGCACGTGATAGTTGGTGATTATGTCAATCGGGTGATATCGATTTTATTGATAAGTCAGGTTCACTTGTCGGCGAAGACAAGAATGCGTTTCATATAGTACTTTTTGATCGTGATGCCGCGTATATCAAAATGAAATGACAGCAGCATCCATACCGTTATCACTTGCTTCTCGCTTGTGTCACACAAGTGAACATCCTACTCGCCAGGTAACATAGTGATAATTCATGAAGTAAATTTTAATAAGTAAAAGGCCGCTATTTTTTATGGCTATTAACCACTATAGCTTGTGATGATATTCCGATTACCGTTATGATCGCCTTATGATGAATAATTTAGAAATTAGTCATTTACTGGCTACCAACCGAGAGTTAGCGGTCTTATGCAGCCAGAATGGCTGGATCGATTCAGCCACCCTTAGTTATGACTTGATTGAGCAGTCTGATAACTCGGTTAAATTGAAGGTGCGATTCGATGAAATTGTGATGGAAGGGTCGGGCTGCGTGGCGGCGCGAATATCTTGTTACGGATACGTTGATATTGATTATAGTAGTGGTGTTGATCAGGCGTTAATCACCGCGACAAAATAAACCACTATGAATAAAGACGATATCAGACTTATCGATTATCGAAATGCCTATTCTGGATATTTTCGTATTGATGCGTATCGTCTGTCATATCGACGTTTTGATGGTGAATGGAGCGAGCCACAAGATTTTGAGTTATTTGAGCGTGGTCATGGTGTAGCAGTACTACCCTATGATCCTCATACAGATCAGTTAGTATTGATAGAGCAGTTTCGAATGGGCGCACTTGCTAGTGGAAGCCCGTGGTTGTTAGAAATTATTGCCGGCGTAGTAGAAAAAGACGAGTCACATGAAGAGGTGGCACATCGCGAAGCGAGAGAAGAAGCAAATTGTCAACTTATAACGCTTGAGCCTATTGCCAAAGTGTATGTCAGCCCTGGTGGTAGCTCAGAGACTACGCAAATTTATTGCGCTAAGGTCGATAGTGCAGGTCTAAGTAATGGTATTGCCGGACTTGATGAAGAGGGCGAAAATATTCGTGTGTACAAGGTATCTTGCAATGAGGCGATGGCGGCACTAGCTTCAGGCAAGGTATGCAGTGCGCCAGCGGTGATTGCTTTGCAATGGCTGCAACTTAATAAGCAAAACCTTCAAGATCGATGGTGTTAGCTCGGTTGCTAATTTAAATGTGTAAGGTTTACAGCCTAGTGGTTATGACCTTCGTGTGAAATAGGTTCAGCTTTAGGCAGTTGAGCAAATTCAATCACCTTACCATCGCCGCCACTGAGTATAAGGCTATAAATTAAATGTGGCATGGCGGTTAGCGAGCGACCATTCATAACGACGAGTGGTGTGCCGGTAATATTGTGATCCTGCGCCATAGCAATATCAGTGGCTAGAGCATTGGCGGTAGCTTCTGACTCGATGCATGTTGCTAGTTGGATCATATCCACCTCATGATCGCGGATGATGTCGCGAATCATGTCGGTGGTGAGCTGCTTTTGATTAGCAAAAAGTGTCTCTTGTATAGAATGAGCCTTATCTTTGTCATCACTCAGACAAATAAGCGACTTTGCGGCAAGGCAGCTAACACCGTCATTGCGACTGCGTGACATATTCAGGTTACACTCGCTATCCAGAGGGTAGTAACGCGTTTCTAACGACCAGCTGTTACTAGCAGTAGAGTTTTTGATACTCGCCAGTTGTTGGCTAAGTTGCGCGCAGTGCGGGCAAGTAATTTCTAGCCATTCTATGATTTTAACTGGGCTTTGCTCATTACCAAAGGCAATACGACTGTTGTCTGCGGCATGATTAATAGGTTCGGCATCTTGGTATTCAGCAAGAAAATTGCTCATTGCTTGCAGTGCTTCGACAGGTTGTGCCGCAATAAATTGTTTTAGCTCTTCATTGTTTGTTGCCGCAACATCAGTATCTGTGGTCTTGCTTTCAACATCACTGTTTGAGGTATTAGCTGCAACCAGCGGGCTGTTTAACACCGACTGTAGTGGTGTGTTTTGACCAGGCAAATAAAGTACGAGAGCTAAAACAATGGTTACAGCTAAAGAGGTGCCACCACCACTGGTGTAGTTAATGTTGTTACGTCCTAGTTTGGTGAAAACTATGAAGGCGATCACTGCTGTAACAACATAAAACGTAATGCAGCTTAAACAAAATACTTGCAGTGAAATGCTATAAAAGATCAGCGCAATGACACCTATAACTCCTGCGACGGTGCTGATAAATAGCGCTGACATCGCCAGCGCGCTATGGTTTTCTTTTTGATTATCTAATAATAGTTTGATTGCAAACACTACGATTAATGTTGACCAGATAAGGCCCCAGCCAGCAATAGGTATGCCACTGTATTGGTGAATGGTGGTCGATAGTGCTGAGTCCCATATGGCGCTGCAGTCAAGCGCTTCGTTAATTGCGCACAAAGGTTTTTCATTGCTGGTGCGCAGTACCAATAGCGCTAGCCACTGATAGATGGTCACAGCAACACCAGCTAGGCCGCTGATAAGTAAAGCCAATAATGTATTACGTGAAGGTTTCATAGTGTGGCGTAGTATAAGGCTAAATGAGTGTTTGAGGTAGCGTACATGTTGTCAAAGAACTGTGATATGGTCATTTTAGATGAGTCGAATTTGCTGTTTATTTATGGTGATATTGTAACGTGATGTTTGATCTGAATGAATTTAATAATGTGTCATTAAACAAGTTTTTTTGTCAACGGTCGCTAGATTAAGCAAGGACATAAAGAGTATTTTTATTGGTTTAAATAATGAATAAGTATTGCGCCTCTGGGACACATAGTTGTGCTGCCGAATTTTATGCACCGCTAGCGGTATATGGCGATAATTATGATCGCTTAATGACCTTGTTGCCTGCTCTGCGTCAGGTGACTATAAAAAACCGACGAGAACTTGCTGGTTGCAATGGTTTTGGTTTCGAGTTGCTTGAGAAAACCCCTTATACCAGTGTGGTTCGTTTGACCGCTGATTGGAGTCTATGCTCAAAACTGGTGCCGACGCCTGAAGTGACCGTAAGGCTATATCATGACGCCGCTGTGGCGGAAGTGGTTTCTTATCAAAAGCGCAGGCGTATCAGGGCAGAATACGATTACCCAAACCCTGATATGTTCAATAAACGAGAAAAGCGTCGTCTTAATGAGTTTCTCAGTGCTTGGCTGGGTGCTTGCCTATTAAACCTGTGGAAGGGTAAAGAGCAGGTGTGTCCTACTTAAAACTGTGTGTTATGGCATGTTTTTGTTCTGTTTGCCGCTGAATTACGGGTATTCTCCCTTAAAGTTGGTGTTCCGAAGGTCGCTATATTTAGAGTAGTGTGAGCCGCTTTTGTCGCTAAAACTTGCGATGTGATTGGTGGTCAAAAGCGTAACTGGTGGGCCGTATGGCCATAGAACATCGGGAGTAGCGTGATGAAATCTGCACCGAAAGAGAAGCAAAACAATGAGTTAGCAATGGATTCAGAAAGTTCTTTGCTAGATGAAATGGATGAAATCAGTGCCGAGCATATCCAGGTCGATGCCTGGGGTAATGAGTGGGATGACAGCGGTGACTTTCTGGATATGGATTTTCGCTTAGTCGAAGATTAGTATTATTTTTATCAGCGCAAGTCCAATATTGGCTTGTGATAAATAAGATGCTGGTGGTTGACGAGTAATATTGAGATACTGAATGCCCTATCAGTTAGCTCTGGTGGGTATAGTCATATTGTTTTCATCTTCAGCGAAAAATTGGTTAGTGCTTTGTCATTGAAGACAGCTTAGGGGAAAGCGATTTTCCCCTGGTTAATGAATGGATAACATGTTAAAAAAATTGTGCCCCAAGGGCATGTGGCAACAGACTTTTTTTTTAGGGGTTGTTTTTTTTCTGTGTATTTCTTCTGCGCAAGGAAAAGAGACCGTTGCGGTGTTCCAGCCAGATTTACGCGCCCCCTATGATCAAGTGTTTCGCTCCATCGTTAACGGCATAAAAGAACAAGCTGATTTTAAAGTCAGCATCAAAAAAATCAGCAGCGATTACAACCAAGAAAAAATTTCAGCGTGGTTAGATAAGAAAAATGTCATAGCCATCGTGGCTTTTGGTAGCCGCGGGCTCAAAGCAGCGCAACAGACTGCCAATGGGCGTCCTATTATGGCTGCAGCTTCGCTGTTGTCAGCAAGCTTATTGGAAAGCGGTAATACGGGTGGAATTAGCCTGGCTGCTGATCCAGAATTGATAATGGCTGAACTTAAGCGACTCTCTCCTGCCGTCAAAAAAATCTATGTAGTTTATAGCCCTAAGCATAATGATTGGTTGATGCAATATGCGAGCAAGATTGCTGAAGATTATGGTATCGAGCTCAAGCCCCTTCAGGCCACTGATCTTAGGCAGGCAGCTATACAATATAAATCAGTGCTAAATGAACTGGAGACAGGGCACGATGCCTTATGGCTACCGTTAGACCCAATCACGGTAGAGAATCGCACGATACTGCCATTGATATTACGTGTGACCTGGGATAAAAATTTAATAGTCGTATCAAGTAACGCGCCGCATGCAAAACGCGGCACATTGTTTTCTACATTCCCTAAAAATATAGAGATGGGGCAAAGTATAGCCGGGACAGTCAATGAATGGCTACGCGCTGGCGAACCTCAATTCGAAATAAAACCACTAACCGATTTAGGTTTTGCGATCAATATCAGAACGGCATCGCATTTAGGAATTAAGCTCAACAAGGAAAGTTTAGGGCGTTACGACCTGAAGTTTCCACAAGAATAGAGCTAATAATGAAAGCCTTGCTAAGATTATTGTTGCCACCTAATCGTCAGTTTGGACGCCAAATAATGCTGCTGGTGTCCGTAGGAATATTTTCCCTGGCGCTGATTACCGCATTATTAACTGCATGGGTGACGAGTAAAAATTCACGAGATCAATTGGTTGACCAAGGTTTACAGCTGACAGAAAGTTTTGCTGAGCAAAGTGTGTTGGCATTGTTGTTTGGTTCGGCTGAAAACGTCGAAGAGTCTGTAGCCAATACTTTGTCATTTCCAAATGTTATGCATATTTCACTGCGAACGTTTGATGGCAAAGTATTATTGCATGAAGGCGACCATTCTGCGGATATTGTAAAGGCGCTGAATATTTCAGCGCAATCGAAATCGAATGTAAATGGTGGCGATGAAGTTATGGTCACAGAGACAATCTTATTTTCGGAGACAGACGATCATATTTGTTTTCGCTCACCCGTGTTGGAACGTCGATTCAATGATGATGAAATAGGCGTTATTGTTAGCGATGTTCAAGAGCCCAATTTACTGGGTTACGCAGACATTATTATCAGTAAAGCCGCGCTCAATGCGCAGCGTACGACGACTATTCTGCAAAATATCGGCGTGTCTGTTGTCTTGGCAATCTTAATATTGTTTGTCTTGCAAAAAGCGTTGTCGCGGGTGACGACACCATTGAGTGAGTTATCGACATTGATGCGTGAGCAAGATGCCGAGAAAGAAACGTCGCGTGTTGCTGTTAGAGGACCAATAGAAATTCAGGATATGGCGCGGGCATTTAATATCATGATGGATGTGTTAGACGAACGTGATTTACGTTTGCGTAATCAAAATGACGACTTAGAGAATCAAGTTAAAGTGCGAACACGCGAGTTGCTCGAAGCGCGAGATAAGGCCATTCAAGCAAGTAAGCATAAATCAGCCTTTCTTGCCAATATGAGCCACGAGTTGAGAACACCGATGAACGCAGTGTTGGGTTATACCAGCATGGTCATTGAAGATGTACGCGGTGGTAGTTTTGATACAGATGATTGCATTGACGATTTGAACCGTGTTGAAAACGCGGGCAAACATTTGTTATCTATGATTAACAATATTCTTGATTTGGCGAAAATCGAAGCAGGTCGTATGGAACTAGAATGCGATATGGTCGAATTAAAACAGCTTGCGCGCCAAGTTGAAGATACCGTATTTCCGTTAATTAAAAGTAAACACAATCAATTTCAGAAGGAAATCATTACCGATGGCAGTCCACTATGGATGGACCCGGTTAAATTAAGACAGATACTCGTTAACCTGCTAAGTAACGCCGCGAAGTTCACTGAGTCAGGCATGATAACGCTAAAGATTGAACATAACGAAGACGCTTTATTTTGCTCAGTGGCTGATACCGGAATTGGCATGGATGAAGAGCAACAACAGCGTATATTTAAAGCGTTTAAGCAAGCGGATATGACTACCACCAAAAACTTTGGTGGTACAGGTCTTGGTTTAACTATTTCGCAGAGACTCTGTACGCTGATGGGCGGCGCAATAGAAGTACAAAGCAAGGTAGGCGAAGGTTCAGTATTGTATTTTACAATCCCACTGCCATTGCAAGAACATCAAGAAGAAGGTGAGGTGCTGGCGAGCTAGACTTGTTAAGTGATACAGCACTAAATTCGATATTCAACAGCGAGAATACCGTGAATACCTGGCAGTGGTAGGTCGTTGGGTATAGCAGGCGAAGGGCTTCCATTTAAGCTAGGTTCGCGAGCATTCTCATTGAGTGCATTGCGAATAGACAGTGAAATAGTAAGTGGCGTCTTTCTTAGCGTATGACGCAATCCCAAATCAACCCAAGTAAAGTCACCAATGTTGTCACGCGGATCGCTTGCCTCACGCTTGCGGCTACCGACCCAATTTAATTGGCTAGTGAATGACCAATTGTGGGCAAAAACCCAGCTACTGCGCAGGTATACTTGGTGCTGTGGGGCGTTGGCCGCATCGCGGTTTGTTTCTTCATCGGTGGATTTTTGAAAGGCGTAGTTTGCTATAACATCAAATGTTGAGCTAGGGCGCCAGTCAAATTCCCATTCCAAGCCAAAGCCGGTTTGATCACCGGTATTTTGCGCTATCGATACGCCGCTATTATCGGGGACAAAGCGAATAATATCTTGCCATTTATAGTAGAAAAAATTGAGGTTATTAGAGATATATTGAGAGTGTTGATAACTGAATGCTAATTCAACTGTATCGATAGTTTCTGGCTCTAGATTAGGGTTGCCTAAGAATACGGGATTATTAATGTTGCGTAGTTCAGCAAAAGAAGGTGCTCGAAATGCGCGGCCATACAAAAATTTAGTAGTGAGATGGTAGCTAGGGTGCCAGATGAGGGCTGCGCGTGGGTTGAACGTGTTGCCAAAATCAGAATATCGATCTATACGCGCTCCAGTAGTGAGATTCCAGTCACGCGAGAAGTTCCATTCGTCTTGAAAGAATCCAAAAATATTGGTTCTACTTCCTGGTTGGAAAAATACTAGATCTGGGTTGTTTGTAACGTCAACTACAGCAAAGTCAGCGCTTATGGGTGAAGGAAATAACATGTCGTCGATAAGAAAGTTTTTGCTTTCTTTGATTTGATCAATTTCATTGAAATTGATGCCGCCACCGATACGAATACGATGATGAGCTATGCCAGAATAAAAAGCAGAGCTACCTAACCTTAAGTGACGTTCAAAGATAGACGGATTACCAATAACCCCATTGGGGAAGGACGCGCCGTTTGGAAACTGTGCACCAGCGGGCGAGAGGGTTAAATCTGTTCTTAGGCTGCTATCAAAATAACTTATCTGTGAATCGATATTCCAGTGCTCAAAACTATGGTGGTTTTTATGGCTCAGATCAGCATTGAGTCTTTCGGAGAGGGCCCTTCCTTCGGGGTCAAGTGACATACCAATACCTGCTCCGTTACCGATGTTTTTTCTGCCCTGGTAGCCGAGTCGAAATTGCCAATTATTGCGTGTTAGGTCAATGCGAACGTCAATATTTTCTCTTTGGTTGTCCGCAAAGCCGGGAGCGTTTGAAGCAGCAGTACCTTGACTGGAATCAAGTAAGCTTTGTGCATCAGCAGTGATTAATGGGCCTTGGCTATTGTTGTTGGTGTACTGAAAAGAAAAAGCAAAATCGAAGTGATTGTAGCGTTGGCCATGCAGCAACCAAGTGGACGAAATGTCAGTTGAGCTAATCGCCGCACCTATTTGCGTACCATTGATCTCGTTAGCTGATTTGGTGACTATGTTGATAGTACCAGCAAAGGCATCAGCACCATATAAAGCAGAGCCAGGGCCACGGACTATTTCGATACGAGAGATATTTTCTACGGGCATTCCTCCCCAGCCTTGGCCGCGTTCACCAAGATATAGATTAGTCACGGGAATACTATTAATCAAAATTAGAACTTGCGAATTGGTTTCTGAATGTATGCCTCTAATAATAAAATTTGGTAGGTTTGAGCGCGTAGACCTAGAGACGTGTAGGCCGGGTATGGTTTCTAGTATGTCATCAAGATCAGTTGCGCCGATGATGTCGATATCTTTTGCCGTGATGACGCTAACTACAGCTGGTGCAAGTGATATGGGTTGGCTGGTGCCGGTAGCTAGGCTAGTCATGATTTCATTGGCATAGAGAACATCTAGATCTTCATGGGATTTTGCCTGTATAGCCACAGGAGTGGAGAGGTATTGCAATATAAAAATCAGCAAGCAGTTTTTTCGTTGCAGCCGATTTATTTTAGATAAAGAAAATAGAAAGAGAAGCATTTTGACCTGATTTTCTATTTAACATCCATATTTATAGTCAAGCACTATGCCTGATAATATGGTTTTGAATGAAATAGACTGGAGCACTTTTGGCATCGAAATAAGGTGGAAGCAATTATGTTTCTAATTATTATTAAAAAAATAAAGTGGTGAGAAATATTAGATACGATATTCCAGACTTATAAAACCATTAATACCGGGTAGTGGTAGATCATTAGTTATTGCAGCAGCAGGGCTACCAGTAAGACTAGGCTCGCGAGCATCTTCATCAAATAGGTTGCGTATAATTAGAGATATGTCGAGAGGCATATTTCTAAAGCTATGTCGCAAGCCTAAATCAACCGTAGTGTAGTCATCGATATCGTCTCGGGAATCACCAACAGCACGTTTTCTATCGCCGACCCAATTTAACTGGGTATTTAATTTCCAATCAGGAATAAATTCCCAATCACTACGAAGATAGATTTGATTCTGGGGAGCATTGGCGACATCGCTATTGGTGTCTTCGTCGGTAGAGTTTTGATAGGCATAGTTTGCGAGTAGTGTATGCGATGAACTGGTTTGCCAATCTACTTCCCATTCTAGGCCAAAACCAGTTTGGTCGCCTGTATTTTGTGCGGTAGCTTCATCATTAGGGCCAGTGCCTGGTACGAAGCGAATGATGTCCCTTAATTCATAGCGAAATATATTAAGGGTAGTTGCCATATTGTGTGTGGGATGATAGTCAAAGGCTAGTTCTATAGTGTCAATAATCTCTGGGTCTAGATTTGGATTACCAAGGGCTACAGGGTTATTTAGGTTTCTGGTTTCCTGAAATGATGGAGCCCTAAAAGCACGGCCATATAATAGCTTTGTTGTAAGGTTGTATGCAGATTGCCATACTAGCGCTGCGCGCGGGTTAACCGTAGTACCAAAATCCGAGTAATTGTCCCATCGAATACCGCCAGTGAGATCCCAATCAGGAGCGAAGTGCCATTCATCTTGTGCAAATGCATATTGAATAGTGCGGCTGCCTGGTTGAAGAAAGACGAGGTCAGGATCGTTGGTTGTGTCTGTCAGGCCTCCAGGTAAAAGTTGTAATGCAGGGCCAAAATTTTTGCTTTCTCTAACTCTGTCAATTTCATCGAAATTAACACCCGCGCCGAAGCGTAATCGATGGTCGTCGAAGCCGTGATAAAAAGCAGAACCACCAAGCCGAGCATGACGCTCAAAAACATCGGGATTACCTATAACGCCATTTGGAAATGTTTGTCCATTTGGGAGGCTAGTGCCAGCGGGGAAAAGAAATAAATCAGATTTTGCGCTGGTATCTAGGTAGCTTAATTGCCCAATAAAATCCCAATTGTCTAGAGAGTGGTCATTTTTGTAAGTTAAGTCAGCATTGAAGCGATCACTATCACCGTTACCATTAGGGTCTAGTGCTTGGGCAACGCCTGCGCCGGTGCCAATACCTTTTCGGCCTTGATAGCCCAAACGCAGCTGCAAGTGGTTACGCTTTAGGTCTAGTCGAAGGTCAACGGTTTCAGCTTGTGTATTGACTGGGCCTGGCGCATTTGAAATAGAAGGGTCTAAGCCAGTCTGCGCATCAGAATCGATAATTTCACGTTGTCCGTCCGTCTTATAGTACTGTAATGAAAACGCGACATCGAGACCGTTATTACTATGCCCATGTTGAAGCCAAGCACGTTGGCTATCGAACGAGCCCACTCCCACGCCGACCCGAGTGCCATCAAGTTCCTTAGCAGATTTGGTTACAATATTGATTGTGCCAGAAAACGCGTCAGCACCATGTAGTGCTGAACCAGGGCCACGGATAACTTCGATACGTGAGATATTCTTTACGGGCATGCCTCCCCAAATATCACTGCGATTACCCACGAATAAATTGGTGATTGGTATGCCATTGATAAGGACTAATACCTGTGAATTACTATTAGAGTAAATACCTCGAATTGAATAGATAGGGTTATATGCGAGCGCAGACCTGGAGACGTGCAAGCCGGGCACGGTTTCTAAGATTTCATCAATGTCAGTAGCACCTAGTGCTTCAATATCATCTGCGGTTATTACGCTGGCGACGGCAGGTGCGCGCGAGATAGGTTGGCTTGCCCCAGTTGCTAGGCTGATGAACTCCTCGCCACCATAACCCAAGTCTAGTTCGTCTTCCTGAGATATCGCTAAAGCTGTATTACTGCCTAATAGTATTAGGCTTAGCCCAAGCGACGAGCGTAAACGTGGTCGCATTGCTCCCTCCACTGCGTATTTGTTCCCTCACAAGATATGATATCGACCACCTGTAACTACAACTTTAAGATTGCAATGTAGTTTACCAGTTTCTTACATTTTTGCCTTCGTATGAAATTTTACTGCACCGAATTGGTAAAAAGGTGCCTAGGGCCTGGTCATTGGCGTCGATGTAACAGCTTAATAGCCCACTTGAAAAGCTGAGTGCAGCATAACGGAGATATTCATTTCTAGATAACCCTAAGTCAAGAGCAAGCGCTGCGGTAAATGCGGCAATATTCATTTTCATGCGCCACCGTCCTTCTGATAAGGCATTTTCAATTGTGTGCGCTAGTTTGATGTATGGCTTATCAAACACACCGAGCTTTATTGAGAGCTCAGTCATAGGTTTGATGCGTTCATCTTTGCTAATTATAGGTCTGCCATAACCTGGTATGACCCGATGTGTTTTCAATTCTTGCCGTATTATGTCTTCCAGACAAGCATCGGTCGATTTAAGTGTTTCTTGGCAGCGCACCAAAAAATCATAAGTTCTAACGTCAGGTTTGCGCCCGTATATTTCTGCTTCTGAGAGGGAGTTTGCGCCACTTAATGCTAGTGTAGGTGTTGATCGAACTGTGCCAGCAAGTGATGCGACACGATTATTCCATAGTCGGGGGTCAGGATAACTTGTGCAGAGGACCCACATTCCTTCAAGCAGTTTAAGTTCATTTTCACTGAAATGTCGCCCAGTGATTGAGAATAACATGAGCTCCATCCACCGCATATCTTTGAGTTCGGTAAACAAATCTTTGCCGCGTATAACTACGCGTTCACCGGCAAACCAGCGCCCCATTGAGGTTTGCCAATTGTTTTCTGCCGCTAATAGTTTTTCTGTTGAGCTCATGATTTATCCACGTTAACGGGGCCAGGGTCATCAGTTAGCACAATGGCATCTTTAAAGAAGGGGTATTTACGCCAGCCATGCTGGCGCTGTTCTAGGGCGTGTGCACCAGCGCCAGGTAAACGTAATAGCAAGTAAATCATTTCACCTTGTTCTGGTGTTAGTTTTAGATCGGTAAATGCTGATGCGATCACTCCGGTTAGCGCAAGTGGCATTTCAGCGCAATTTTCTAATTCTTTGCGATGTTTCTGTAGCCATGGAAGTGTCTCGCCCGGTGTGCTGCTCGCGAGGTATTCTAGACTTTGTTTGATTGGTGTAGGGCAACTGGCACCATGTGGATCAAAGCCTGGTGTATGTTCCATTTCTGGCCAAACATCAACGCGTGTTTGTTTTGGTGGTTGTAGAATGATTTCTTGCCATGCTTGCAAGGAGCAATTGCATTGTTGCCAATATTCCATGGCAAGAAAGACCTCTCTGGCACCACCTAGCTGCCCAGCACCTACTGATAAGGCCGCCATTAGGCTAGCAGCACTGTGTGAGCCACCCACTCCCCCTAGCATTGCGGCGCGCACTGAATGGTCTCGGGGCCCAGGGTTAGCTAAAATGACCGCAATACCTTCAAGTAGTTTGCTTTGTTTTTGAGAGGGTGGTTCTAAGCAATAAATAAGATAGAGGTATTCGATCCAGCTGATTTTCCCCAAAAGATCACCATAGACATCATAACCACTGCATAGACAGCGTTTTGTGGCGAAAGGATTATCGCTTTCAGCTTCTTCTTGCCAGATTTTGGTATGAATAACTTCTTTTTTTTGTGGCATTGTTAACTTCTTGTTAGTTTTGACATGAAGTTAGCATTTTTAACCTGCTGGATAAAGGTGGCGCTTCGGTTACGTCGATATGTACGTCGATTAATGTGGGTGTATGAGCTTTACTGAGTGTTGCAAAGTCAACTGACATAAAGTCTTGTAGTGATTTCGCTGTAATTCCTTTTGCGCCGATGGAGTGTGCATAGTTGGCAAAATTGACGGCGGGTAAGTTGGTGCTGGTTAATTCAGCCCCCGCCATTTTTTGGCCATGTTTGACCATGCCGTAGGCTTCGTCGTTAAGTACTATATAGATGATAGGTAATTTGTGCTCAACAGCAACAGTGATTTCGTGACCGCTCATTAGCAAGGCGCCATCACCGACGATACAAACGACCGGTTTTTTTGGGGAAGCGAGCGCTATACCAATTGCCGCGCCTATCGACCAAGCCATGGATGCTAACCCCATAGCCATATGCAAATATCTTTTATTGGGGCCATCTATATCATGGTATGGGTTGAGGTAATGAATTGCCCATAAATAGCTGCTGCCGATGTCTGATAGAAAACAAGTATTGTGTTTAGTGCGATGGGATAGTTCATACATAAGGCGTTGAGGTTTGATTGGTGAACTGTCCTCTAGGTATTTTGATTCGTCTATCAGTTTAAAGTTTCGATGGAGGGGTTTTGAGTTGGCTGAGTTTTTTCTTCTTTCACCGATGCGAAACTCTTTTATAGTGCAAGTAGGGATATTTTTTTTTCGTCTCTCAATCTGTCGGCGTTCAATTAGGAGTGGTTTTATTGCAAGCACGTTAGCATTGTTTTCTTTTTGACGTGTTGCTTGGTTATATGATGGCTTCATCGATTTGTTTAGATGCCCAAATGTTCGCTTGATGTTGCCTAGCACATTGAAAGTTGAATAAGGGCTTCTACAGAAGTGTTCTGGATCACAATCTATATGAATATAGTTTGTTGATGAAATGTTGGTAGGTTGCCATCCGCATGCGGCTTGTTGGTCTAGTGAACTGCCAATGATAACAATGAGATCTGTTTTAGGTGAATTGAGTAAGTCTATCGCAGACTCATGTCCAGCAAGACCACATACCCCATAGTACTTAGAGTAATAGGGATTGATGAGGCCTTTTCCTTGCGGTGTTGCAACGAGTGAGACACCGTTGTTTTCGCAATATTGAGTAATATCGCGAATCGCACCTTCACAGTTTTCACCAATAACAAATACTGGGCTGATGGATTGGGAAAGCCTCCGGTCGAATTCCTCGATGGCATTTATATCGATAGCGTTGTTGATAGGGTGTTTAGGTAATAGTTGTTGCCCGAATGATCGTTGGTGTTTGCTGCGTGCAATATCGGTAGGGATACTTAAATGCACGGGGCGGCGGTGTCGTAGAGCCGCAGCGATGGCGGCTATAAGTTTGCGCTCTAATTGATCGGAATGTGAGACCAGGCTGCTGTAAGCTGTGCAATATTTAAACATTGCGACGATATCAATGCCTGAGCAAGAAGACTCTTGGAACGCGAGGCCGCCGAATGTGTCAATTGATGGTTGGCCTGTTATGACTAATAAAGGAACCCTATCCATGTATGAAGAAGCTATGCCGGTGATTAAGTTGGTTGCGCCTGGCCCGCTGGTCGCGATGCAAACTCCTAGCTTTCCAGTTTCCCGCGCATAGCCATCTGCCATAAAGGCGGCGCCAGCTTCATGTCTTGCAGTGATAGATTTGGGTCCGCCGTCAGTCGAGCTTCGTACTAGCGCATTGTATAGAGGCTCTATTGCGCCACCAGGAATACCAAACACATATTCGACACCTAACTCTTTTAGATAGTCAAGAATTAGGTCTCCAGCTTCATACTGCCCAATTGAAACTGATATTTTTTTGTCTAACAACTGACCCATTGGTCGGAGTAAAGACATACCGCCTCCTGCAGGATTGATGTCCTATCAATATTCCTTGAGGCTGTAGACTAACGGCTGTAACAAATAGTTTCAACCAAAATCATTGTTGTAAATAATGATTTGTGTGAGTTTGTTATTGGATGGCCAATGGTGATGGTTTGCCGACAGAAAACCCTTGAATATAGTCGACACCGATATCGCTAAGTAGCTCTATAGCTTGTGGGCTTTCTACGCATTCGGCGATGGTTTTATGGCCAATTGCGTGCACCATATCGTTCATTGAGCGAACCATGACTTGATTGAGTTCGTTGTCGCAAATATTTTTAATATATGAGCCATCGAGTTTTACATAGTCTGCTGGTAGGTGTTTTAAATAGCTAAACGAACAAAAGCCGGTGCCAAAATCATCGAGTGCAAATTGGCAGCCTATCTTGCGTAGGTTGTTGATGACGGTATGTGTTTGTTCGAGGTTGATTAGGCTGCTGGTTTCTGTCAGCTCAAGAATGACGCGCTGTGGTGCGACTTGAAAATGCTTGAGTTGTGAATGAATGAGCATATGCAGTTCTGCGTCTTCAAAGGCATGTGCTGACAAATTGATGGCGAGCTGATGTATTTGTGGTTGTTGGCTGAGTAATTTAATGGCGTTGGTAATAACCCAACGATCAACATCAACGATTGCACCAGAGCGTTCGATGGCGTCGATAAATTGTTCGGGTTGGATAATTTTGCCACTGTCGGCATCAATAAGTCTAAGCAGTGCTTCGTAATGATTGATTTTGTTGTCATTAATGGAACGAATGGGTTGCAGATAAAGCTCGAGTCGGTCTTCTTCAATTGCTCTGTGAATGTGGTGGCTCCAGTCACAGCCATGTGACGGGTCTGAGTCGCTGTCTTCTTGAGTGTAAAGATGGCTGTGGTTGCGGCCCATTTTTTTTGATATTGCTGTGGCCTTAACTGCGTCAGAGATATATTCGCTGGCTTTAATATCGCTGTTGTCGATTAATCGTATACCGATATTGCCACCGATGATAAAGCTAAAAGGTTCGCGGCTATAACGGTAACTGGCAAGTTGCTTTAAGATGTTATTCGCAGCGGCGTCAATTTCAGTTTGATTGCGAGAATGCAAAAATAGCGCGAATTCGTAGCCACCTATACGGCATAGCTGGTCATGACCCTGTAAGCATGATGAGAGTAGTTCAGCAATTTCTTTCAGTGCGTTATCACCATCGGCATGACTCAGTGCTTGGTTGATCAGTTTAAAATTTCTTAGTTCGAGATAAAGTAAACCATGACGGTTTGATTGTGCCGGCAATGAGTTGATATGTGACTGTAACTCGAGCTCAAAATGATGGCGATTAAAGGCGCCGGTGACTGCGTCATGTGAAATGGGTGATGGGTGATAGATATGGTGTTTGCTTGCACCCACTATGCAGCCGAATATGGCTTTGTCACTACCTATCATTTTGCTGTCTAGCGAAAGAGTGACCCAAATGGTGTCTTTATTTTGGCAGATTAAGCGCACTTCATTGCTGGTGTGGTCGTTATCGGCGTTGATGATGCGTTCAACCATCGAGTTAAAGTTGGCGCTATCGTCTGTGTGGATATAGCTGCTTAGCAGGGTACCTAGCGATTGCTTGTTGTTGTGCCCTGTTAGGGCGCTCCATGCTGGGTTGATAAATATTAATTTTCCCTGTGCATCAAGCTCTAAGATGACGTCGCGAATATTATCCAGTACGCGAGAATTTTGGTGATCATCGCCTAAAAACTCGGTATTTTCGTTTAATTTCGCCGAAAAACGGTTGCTTTGAGTCATGACAAGTAATTTGATTGGGTAAGGCTACAGGGGGCAGAGGTGTTGGGGCTTGGCATCAGGGATGCAGACAATATCGAAATGCGGTTTCTTAGTCTAGCGCAATACACTCGGCGCACATTTAGTCTTGAAAGCGTGAACAATAGCATATTCACTGAAAAGATGCGTTATTTACGTGAATTGTTATCTAAAGGTGCTTTTTGGCCGACTATCGCTCACATTGTCGTTCTTGCTACTACTGGAGTTGCCTTAAAGAATTCGTCTCTGCGGCCGTTGTTTACTCTGAGGTCACTGTTCTATTTGCTTAGTTGGCCAACGGGCTGTTTGCATGTCGTCGGGGGTGAGTGAGCAAGGCAGCGATTGATAAAATTACAGACTAGGGAACGACTGGTGATACTCAATAAGGATTCACGAAGTTATTTCAGCAGACTATCGGTAACGGCGAAGCTTGGATTGATGGTGGCCTTGGTGTTTATGGTCATTGTGATTGCTATCACTTCGTTCTTTGCGAAAAACGAGAAAGAACGCATGCTTTCTATGGCGGAAAATCATGCTAAAGAAATTACTCATTTTTATTTCGACAGCCTCAATACCATGATGCTCACAGGCACCATGGATCAGCGTGATATTTTGCGCAAAAAAATTATTAAGCGCCCTGGCGTAATCGATGCGCGTGTATTACGCGCAGAATCTGTCAGTCAGCAATACGGCCCAGGTTTGTCTGATGGATCAGAGTTGCCACAAGACGATTTAGATAGACGGGCGTTAGCGGGCGAAGAAATTTTGCAAATTGAAAGTAGCGATTCTGGTCGTGAATTAGTGGTATTAACACCCTTTAGAGCGACCAGTAATAATAATGGCGTTGATTGTTTAGCTTGTCATAACGTTGCGCCTGGTACCGTCAACGGAGCGGTGCGTGTTGAATTTTCCTTAGCAGAACTTGATAAAGCCGTTGAAGAAGACACTACCTATATTGTTATTGCTTCAATGATTCTATTGATTGCTGGTATTAGTTTGGTTTTGTTAGGTTTGCGCCGTTGGCTCAGTCAGCCATTCAGCGAAATCACAGAGGTTTTGCGTGCGAGACAAGCAGGTGATCGCGATATACGTATTCCCATTAATGGTGATGATGAAATTGGTAAGTTGTCTTTAGCCTTCAATGGAATGACTGACACCATGGATGACATGATTGATAAGGAATCATCATCTGCTAATGATATGCGCGGAAAAATTGATGAACTATTGCATGTCGTTAATCTCGCTGCAGAGGGCGATTTAACCGGTAAGGTCAATTTTGATTCGCGTGACTCTATTGGTGAATTGGGTCGTGGTTTGCAATCAATGATCGATAATTTGAGATCGTTAATGGATGAGCGTGAAACGCAAATAGACGTCTTAAAGAATAAAGTTGAAGATATTTCACAAGTGGTTAATCGTGCGGGTGGCGGTGATTTAACCGGACGTATCAACTTGGACGGCAGCGATAGCTTATCAGGTATGGCGCGCGGCGTGCAGGCTATGATCGATAACTTAAACGACCTGGTTGCACAGGTGCAGCGTTCCGGTATCTCGGTATCATCTTCGGCCACTGAAATTGCTGCGACGTCTAAGCAGCAAGAAGTGACTATCGCGCAGCAAGCGACAACAGTAAACGATATTGTTGCTACGGCAACTGAAATATCAGCAACGTCAAAAGAGTTGTTGAATACAATGGATGATGTGTCGAATGTTGCGGATAGTACTGCGCAGTCTGCTACCGAAGGTCAGGAACTCTTGACGCGTATGGAATCTACCATGTTGCGTGTTGTTAAAGCGTCGGAAACGATAGGCGCTAAGCTTGAAGTGTTGAGTGAAAAAGCCAGCAACATTAACAGTGTTGTTACGACTATTACTAAGGTCGCTGATCAGACGAATTTACTTTCGTTGAATGCGGCTATCGAGGCTGAAAAAGCCGGTGAGTACGGTGTCGGTTTCTCGGTCGTTGCCACCGAAATACGCCGTTTGGCTGACCAATCTGCGGTGGCGACACTAGATATTGAGCAAATGGTTAAAGAAATGCAGGCCGCCGTATCTGCAGGTGTCATGAGCGTCGATAAATTCTCTGAAGAAGTACGTAGCAGTGTCGATGACATGAGTAAGGTGAGTGGTCAGCTTGTTCATATTATCGAGCAAGTGCAAAAACTGACTCCGCGTTTTGAAGATGTTCATGAAGGAATGCAATTTCAATCTAAAGGCGCAGATCAAATTAAGCAGACAATCGTTCAGTTGAACGACGCAGCGCAACAAACCTTAGATTCTATTCGTCAATCAACGATTACTATTGAGCGGCTTAATGATGCTGCACAAAGTCTACAGGGCGGTGTGTCACGCTTTAAAGTGAGTGCGTAACACATATGGGCTCTAGCACCTTATACCTGGTCTTTCACGTAGACGGTCAACGCTATGCTATTGCTGCGGGTAACGTTGTTGAAGTGCTGCCTATCTTAGAGACGAAATCAGTTGTTGGTGCGCCAGAATATCTCAACGGTATTCTTTGTTACCGTAATGTTCCCGTCCCAGTTGTTGATTTTTGTCGCATGGCTTGTGGTAGAGAGGCAATAAAGGTGATGAGCACGCGCATTCTTATCGTTAATTACACGCGTGATCAACAACAAGCAAGGTGGTTGGGGCTTATTGCAGAAGGGGTCACAGAGACGCGTAAAATTGCTGATAGTGATCTACGAGCAATTTCAGTGGGTGAAGGCGCGGGTTTGAGTCACGGCCACTTGTTTGAAGATAAACACGGCACTATCCATTGTTTAGATAGCCAACGTATTTTGCCAGATGCGGTGCATCGCTATTTATTCTCAGTAGATTCTTCACTTGAAGTCGCCTAGATTTTTCAACCCTTTCTTTATTGATAGTCATGGATAAGTCAACGGTATACGAATTAGTAAAGTCCGCAATCGGCTTTGATTACTTTAAGGTTGGGACTAGCGGGATAGATCGTGCCGTGAATTTGCGTCGAACCAAGACAGATAATGCATCGACCGAGGAATATATTGCTTATCTGAGAAAAAGCGGTGGCAATGAATTAGCCTTGTTAATAGAAGAGATTGTTGTTCCTGAGACATGGTTTTTTCGCGACCGCACGCCTTTTGACTACCTTGCCCAGTACGTTACCGGCGAATGGTTAGATAACCGTGGCGAGCGTCGACTTAATATTTTGAGCTTTCCCTGTTCGACAGGAGAAGAGCCATATTCCATAGCAATGGTGTTAAAGCAAATTGGTGTGCCTAAAGACCTTATTAATATCGATGCATTTGATATTAGTGGCCGATGCGTAGAAACCGCACGTAGAGGCATTTATCGCGAAAACTCTTTTCGTGGTGATGAAGATAGTAGATGCCAACGTTTTTTCGATCGTCAGGGTAGCCTTTATTACCTTGATGATGAAGTGCGTGAAATGGTTAATTTTCGACAAGGTAATATTCTTGAAACAAGTACTTTATTAGCGCGACACAAGTACGACATTATATTTTGCCGTAATTTGCTGATATACCTTGAGACCGATACGCAGTTGCAGGTGTGTCAATCATTGGTAGACAGTATTGTTCCCGGGGGCGTATTTTTTGTTGGCCACGCCGAAGTTAATTCTGTGCAGCGCCTTAGTCAACTTGAGTCTGTTAAACATAAAGGTGCCTTTGTCTTTATTAAAGCTGAGAAGAAATCAGCCCGGTTAGCGAAGCCAGAAAAAAATAGTGTTAATGCTGTGCGTAACCGCCCTAACCAGAATGATGCGGCGATAGTCAATCGTTTTCTTATACAAGCAGAGCAGTTGATTGACGCTAGTGATTTTATTGCTGCGCGTTATCTTTGTCAGAGCGCTGTAGAAATGGCACCGCTAAATAGCCGTGGTTTTTATCTGTTGGCGACTATTGCACGTAAAAAAGAAGATTGGTTAACTGCTAAAACGCTATACCAAAAAGTATTGTATCTCGACTCAGAGCATATGGCTGCCTTAGAACAGCTGATGGAATGCGCCAAACAGCTCGATGATGAAGGGTTGTTAACCTTGACGACACAGCGCATAGAACGGCTAAGATCGCGGATGGCATCCTGATGCAGCGCTTGACACCTATGGATCCGCATAGTTTGGCGCCGTTGGTGACGGCTAGCGGTGAAGATTGCTGGAATCAAACAGGTGTTTGGGGTAATCAGACACCACGTTGTTCGCGTTTACAAGAAGTGATTCATTGTCGTAATTGTGACGTCTTTACTCGGGCTGGACGGCGTTTGTTTGAAAATGCAGCTAACCTTGAATACGTTGGCGAGTGGGCCGACAGTAAAAGCATTGCCGAAGTGCAAGAGTCCGTAGCAGATAACAGTTCCTACACGATTTTTCGTTTAGGTAATGAATGGTTGGCCATTCGCACCAGCATGGTTAAAGAAGTTAGTGAGATAGGTGTAACCCATTGTCTTCCGCATCGAAACAGGGAGATTCTTAAAGGTTTGATGAGCGTGCATGGCCAGTTAGTACCGTGGATTAGCTTAGAAGGCTTGATGGGGGGTGCGAAAGACGATGCAGTAGAGAATGGTCGCCATCGCTGTATTGTGATTGAAAGTCGTCAACATGTATTTGTTTTCTCAGTTGCGCAAGTTCATGGCGTTATGAAAATTACGACTAATTCGATGCGTGAAGCACCTGCAGCGCTAGTCGTGGGTGGTAAAAAATTGCTAACTGGTGTGGTTTCATGGTTAGAGCATGACGTTGGTTGTTTAGACGGTGACGCCTTGGTTAACGCCTGTAATGAGCAATTGCTATGAGTGATAGCAAAAACGATTTAGCTGACTTTTCAATGCTCGAATTGTTTCGGGTTGAAGCCGAAACGCAGATAGGTGTTTTAACACAAGGGCTGTTGCAAGTAGAGCATGGGGCTGAACAATATCAGTTAGAAGAATTGATGCGAGCCGCACATTCAATTAAAGGTGCGGCACGAATGGTGGATATTCTACCGGTGGTGACGGTAGCACATGCCATGGAAGATTGTTTTGTTGCGGCGCAAGAGGGTAAGTTATCATTGCAAGTACAGCACGTTGATCATTTTCTGCATTGCTTAGATTTAATTCAACAGATTGCTGCGCTTAATGAAGGTGGCTTGTCTGACTGGTTAAAGAATAACCAAGTTAAGATTGACGAAAACGTTAAGCAAAGCCGTGCTTACCTAGAAGTTGCTTCAGTTGCAGATAGTTCGGGCGATTTTTCGCCTGATCAATCTCCCGATCAATTTAAGGAGCAATCCTTTGATTCGGCAGTGCCTTCACCTCAGGCCGTTGAAAAAGTGGAAGTTGAGCCACCAGTAAGTCGTAGTGAGCTTAAACAAATATCAGGGGCAATTAATTCAGCGGTTTTTCAGCCTAATGCAGCAATAGCGCAAACACCTGTTATTGATTTTGCAGATCAAGATCCAGCGGTGCAGAAGGTTAAAAAGAAACATGCTGTTGCTGAGAAGTCGTCTTCTGAAATCGCAGCTTGTAACACTAACGGCCCAAGCTGTGATTTATCTATAAAAGTAAGTTCACTCTGTTTTGATAAGTTGTTGGGCATTGCTGGTGAAAGTTTGGTTGAGTCGAGAAGGCTGGCGCCTTATACGCGGTCAGTTGCACGGTTAAAGCAACAGCAAGGTAAGCTGATTGTTAAGCTAGATCGCATACGTGAAAAAATGCTTGAGCAAGATGCCTCACCTGAATTGATTGCTATGTTACGCGAGGTGCAAGAGAACTCGAGCGAGTATCGAGGTGACTTAGCAGGTCGAGTGGAAGAATTAGAACAAATTGATCGTCGCAGTAGCCGCATTGCCGAGAATTTGCACCGTGAAGTCATTAGTAGTCGTATGCGCCCATTTTCAGAGGGCGTTACGGGTATACAGCGTACCTTGCGTGATATCGCTCGAGATCTGGGTAAACAAATAAAGCTGGATATTCAAGGGCTAAAAACACCGGTTGATCGTGAGGTGTTAGAGCGAATTAAGTCACCACTGGATCATATTTTACGTAATGCCGTTGATCACGGCCTTGAGCTTCCTGCTGAGCGTGAAAAAGCTGGAAAGCCAGAAAATGGAACAATTGAGTTAAGTGCGTTTCATAGCGCCGGCATGTTATCTATTATCGTTAAGGATGATGGTCGCGGTATTCATCTAGAAAGTTTGCGTAGTCGAATTGTCGCTCGTGGTCTAACGAATGAGCTTATGGCTTCAACCCTTAGCGAAGCTGAGCTATTAGAGTTTTTGTATTTGCCTGGGTTTAGTACTCGTGACACAGTCACCGAAATGTCAGGTCGCGGTGTTGGTATGGATACGGTGATGACCGTCATAAAAGAAATGAACGGCGTGGTGCATATGCGCAACTGGCCTGGACACGGTTTCCAATTGCATATTCAATTGCCTTTGTCATTATCGGTAATACGTGCCTTGCTAGTTGAGATTGAAGGCGAGGCTTATGCGTTCCCCTTGTCACGTATCGAGCGCATTGAAAAAATTGATTCTAGCGAACTAAAAGCCTTATCAGGGCAGCCTTATTTTGTCGCTGAAAATAGAAATATAAGCCTTATTTCTGCCAGTCAAATTCTTGAATTAGGAAATACAAATTGTAACTCAGAGTTATTATCTGTTGTGGTTATCGGTGACCATAACGGTTTATATGGCGTTATTGTTGATCGCTTTATTGGTGAGCGTGAGCTGGCAGTGCAAAAGCTCGACTCGCGATTAGGTAAAGTCAAAGATATTGCTGCAGCTGCAACACTAGATGATGGGCGTATGAGCCTCATTTTTGATGTTGAAGACATGCTGCATAGCATAGCGAAAATTTTTGGTGCTGAAGTTGTTTATATTGATAGTGTTCGTTCCAGAGAAAATATCAATAAAAAACTGGTTAAACGCATTCTTATCGTAGATGATTCGATGACGGTACGTGAGGTTGAGCGTAAATTGTTGTTGCAATGTGGCTATGAAGTGGATGTTGCAGTTGATGGTTTGGACGCGTGGAATACATTGCGTAAGAATAGCTATGAATTGGTCATTACTGATGTTGATATGCCGCGTATGAACGGCATAGAGCTGGTAGAGAAAATCAAAGCTGAGTCTCGTTATTGTGGCTTGCCTGTGGTGATTGTCTCGTATAAGGATAGAGATGATGATCGCGAGCGTGGTTTATTAGCAGGTGCTGATTATTATTTGACGAAAGGGAGTTTTCACGACGACACACTACGTAATGCAGTTGTCGACTTAATAGGCGAGGTAGCCGCATGAAAATCGCAATTGTAAATGACATGATGATGGCCGCAGAATGTTTGCGTCGTGTATTGGTAGAGCATCCGGGTTATGAAGTTGCCTGGATTGCTAAAAACGGTGCACAAGCAGTGCAGATGTGTTTGAACGATAAGCCTGATTTGATCTTAATGGATATGGTGATGCCGGTAATGGGGGGCGTCGAAGCAACACGCCAAATAATGGCTCAGTGCCCATGCCCTATCTTAGTTGTCACAAGTTCGCTTGAAACCAACGCGGCATTGGTATTTGAAACCATGGGCGCTGGCGCACTTGATGCGGTTAAAACACCTGTCTTGAGTTCTAGTCACGGTGAAACAGACGTAGAAGAATTTTTACGTAAAGTCGACATGCTTCATCGTTTGTCATCGTATAAAGTAGAAGAAGCCTTGATTAAGAAACGGGAGTTTACAAGCAATGGTATACGGTTAGGAAACCCAATTATTGTTATTGGCGCCTCGTCCGGCGGTCCAAATGCTTTGGAGATAGTGATATCGAGCTTACCGGTGAGCCTTGCTGCCCCTGTTGTAATTGTCCAGCACATTGACCCTGATTTTTCTAGAGAGCTGGCGAAATGGCTTGATAAGAGCTGTGATATCCCGGTGCATTTGGCTGAATCCGGACAAAGGCCTAAAGTGGGTCATGTTTATGTGGCTGATGCCAAAGCGCATTTAATTCTCGACGAATCAGGTGTTTTTCGTTATCAAGAAGTTGAAGATTGGCATGCGTACCAACCGTCAGTAGATGTGTTTTTTGAAAGCGTAGTGAGTAATTGGTATGGCGATGTCGTAGCTGCCATGTTGACGGGCATGGGGCGAGATGGTGCAAAGGGTATGCTTGCTTTGTATCATGCGGGGCACTATACCGTCGCACAGAACGAAGCAAGCTGTGCTGTCTATGGTATGCCAAAGGCGGCTATTGAGGTGGGTGGGGTGACGGATATATTGCCGTTAGCAGATATTGTTCCCGCACTGATTGCACGGCTTGTCGATACGGACGTGCGTAGAGCTATTTAATCGTGAGTGTGCTTATAGAAAATATTGAAGAAGAAGAGCTGCCTTCGTTACGTAATGATCATAGTAACCCAGTTGTCTTGTTGGTTGATGATCAACCGATTATTGCTGAGGGCGTGCGTCGTTTACTGAGCAATCATGAGGATATTGAGTTCCACTATTGTCAGGATCCTAAGCAAGCAATTGAAATTGCGCAGAAAGTAAAGCCTACGGTGATTCTTCAAGATATGGTAATGCCGGGTGTTGATGGCATTATGCTGGTTAAGTTTTTTCGCGGTCACCCGCAAACGCGAAGTATCCCTATTATTGTATTGTCATCAAATGAAGACTCTAACGGTAAGAGTCGTGCCTTTAGTTCTGGCGCGATTGACTACCTTGTTAAATTGCCTGACGAAATTGAGTTGGTCGCACGTATTCGAGCACACTCTAAGGGTTATATTAGTTTGCTTGAGCGTGATGAAGCGTATCGCGAATTACGTAAATTAAAGCACGATCTTGAACGTAGTAATGCCCGACTTAAACACTTATCTTCTATTGATGGACTCACTGGCGTGGCCAACCGGCGTTATTTTGATGAACGATTGGCAGAGGAAACTCAGCGTGGACTACGTGAGCGTACTAGTCTTGCTGTAGTATTGCTCGATATTGATTATTTTAAACCGTATAACGATAACTACGGTCACCAGATGGGCGATACTTGCTTGCGTGAAGTTGCTCAAGCACTAAGTCACTCTCTGCGTCGGCCATCAGATTTTATTGCGCGTTACGGTGGTGAAGAATTTGTCGCGATTCTGCCGGCAACCGACATAGAAGGTGCGTGTATTGTTGCAGAAACCCTGCGTGCTGCAGTGGATGTGCTGAAACTTACGCACGAGCATTCAAAAATGTCAGATCATATAACGGTGAGTGTTGGCTATGCGGCTTTAGTGCCGCTTAGTATGGAAGACGGCACCTTATTAGTATCAGCGTCAGACCAAGGTTTGTATAGCGCTAAACGTGCTGGGAAAAACCGTATTATGGAAGGAAAAGTATAGTTACTGTTATTTGATGTAAGGCCGTAACTGAACAACTTTAATGACATTATCTTTTGTTTGTTTAATTTCCATAGAATGACCTGAAATCAATACGCTAGTGCCTCGTTCTGGTATTGATTCAAGTGTTTCTAAGAGCAGTCCGTTTAGTGTTTTAGGGCCGTCGGTATTTAGCTCAAGATTGAGTATGCGGTTTAGCATGCGCAGTGTGACGCCGCCCTCAATGATATAACTACCATCATCTTGTTCTTGAATTTCAGGAATGGTGCTTCCAGGGTCGGTAGTGAATTCTCCAACAATTTCTTCAAGAATATCTTCTAGCGTGACCAAGCCTTGAATATCGCCGTATTCATCAACGACAAGACCGATGCGCCGCTTTCCACGTTGAAAGTTTAATAGCTGTGTATTAAGCGGAGTGGCTTCTGGTACGAAATAAGGTGCTCTGATGGCTGCTTTAAAAACTTCTCTATCTGATTCGGAGTCGAGCATAGTTAACAAATTACGTGCATGAATGTAGCCGACGATGTCTTCAAGTGAATCACGGTAAACAGGCATACGTGTATGTTCGGCATGTTTTAGGTCGGTGACAATTTCTTGCCAGTCATCGTTGATATTGATGCCGACGATTTCATTGCGCGGCACCATGATGTCATTAACGTTGACTTTTTCTAAGTCGAGTATGTTGATGAGCATTTTTTTATGGCGCTGAGGGATCATTGCTGCAGCTTCGTTAACGACAGTACGTAGCTCATCGCTATCTAAATGTTCTGACTGTCCTGATTTTGATGATACACCAAACATTGCTAATAAGCCGTTGGCAATAGTGTTGATGACCCAAACTAATGGATAGGTAATTTTTAATAGAGGTTTAATGACAAACGCTGCGGGGAAGGCGATTTTTTCAGGATGTAATATAGCTAAGGTTTTAGGTGTTAGCTCAGCAAAAATTAACACAACTACCGTTAACATGAGTGACGCGAGCACTACTGAGTCTTCACCGTAGAGGCGCAAGGCGATCACGCTAGAAATTGAGGCCGCTAAGATATTGACGAGGTTATTGCCGAGTAGGATAAAGCCAATTAAACGATCAGGGCGATCAAGCAGTTCAGCCGCACGGTGTGCGCCTTTGACTTTGGCATTGGCGAGGTGGCGTAGGCGGTAGCGATTGACACTCATCATGGCTGTCTCAGAGCCGGAGAAGCAGGCTGAGAGAATAATCAATACAAAGAGAATAATAAGCAGTGTCTCAACTGACAGCTCATGCATACGTGGTGGTTCCGATTATTGCTGGTTTCATCTAATTCTTTGGCTGTGGCCGCAACCCATTCATTTGCTTGTAAGAGGTGTTAGCGCCCTAAGACAATTTCTTGTACTAGCTTGCTGCCGATATAGGCGAGCAAGAGCGCGACAAACCCAATTAAAGTCCAGCGAATAGCAATGCGCCCACGCCAACCGTATTGCCAGCGGCCCCAAAGCAGCACAGCAAAGACACACCAGGCGATGATGGCAAAAACTGTTTTGTGCACTTGGTGTTGCGCAAACATATCATCTAGCGAGATAAATCCACTGAGTAATGAGATGGTTTGTAAAACGAGGCCAACACTAATTAGTTGAAATAATAGTGACTCCATGGTCTCCAGTGGAGGTAGGGCGCGAATAAAACCGCCAGGGTGACGGTTATGTAAATGTTGATGTTGTATAGCGAGTAAAATTGCTTGTACTGCAGCGAGTGTCAGTACAGCGTAAGCAAGTAGCGAAGTGAGTATGTGAATACCCAAGCCCATTGCTATATCGTTGCCGAGCACATGGTCGGACGGTAAGAATCGTTCTAAAATTAGAGCGAGTGCTGCCAGTGGTAGCAGAGCAATGCCGATATTTTCAATTGGGCTTTTGAATGAGGCGGTAAGTAATAGTAGTGCGATAAACCAAAGTAATAGTGATATCGCATTGTAAAAGCCGAGATTTAGCCCTGCGTCAGTAACCAGTGAATAATGTAGTACGACACCGTGCAGAACTACTGCGATTAAGCCTAGGCTAAGTAATAGAGTCTTAGGGTTGTCGCCAGTGCTCGCATTCCCTTTCATTAGGCGCTTTGCTAATAGTCCGCCTGACGCCAGGTATAGCGCGACAGCGACAAAGGTTATGGCCGTGATATATGCACTCATAAATGGAAACCAAACAGGAAAGTCTTATTCATAGAGGCTCTATTCTAGCGATAGATTGCGATATTGAGTAGCGCTATTGGCAAATAAGCTTGATCTTTGGCGTTAGTGGATGGTTATTTAGTGTTTAGTTTTGCGTTGTAAGTGACGGATTGTTAGTGATAGTGGTCGATTTTTAGCTAAAATATGCTAAAAAACACTTGAATTTGCTTAGATTTATGATAAATGTTGGCAAGTCAGCTTATTTTTTGCCGCTAGTTAGTCATTAACAGATACCAAAATGGTGAGGGAACTATGGAGCTGCGGGTGTTGGGATGCAGCGGGGGCGTTGGCGGTGACCGACGGACAACATCGCTGGCATTGGATCAAGATATCTTGATCGACGCTGGTAGCGGTGTGGGTAATTTGTCGCTTGATGAAATGACGCAGATTCGGCATATTTTTATTACCCATTCTCATCTAGACCATATCGCCTTTCTGCCATTAATGTTGGATAGTATTTTTGACTCTATCACCACCCCGATCATTGTTTATGGGCAAGCTGAAACTTTGGCTGCGCTTAAGCAGCACATCTTCAACAATGTAATTTGGCCTGATTTTTCAGTGTTGCCTTCTGCGGGGAACCCGGTATTTCGCTATCAAGAAATGGCTATGGGTGATGAAATAAAAATAGACGGGCGTCGCATTAGCATGTTGCCGGTAAAACATAGTGTGCCAGCGGTAGGTTACTACGTTGAATGCGATGCGGGTGCGTTTGCTTTTAGTGGCGATACTAGTGTTAATGATACCTTATGGAATGCTCTAAATGAACGTCAACGGCTCGATTTTATTGTTGTTGAGATAGCATTTGAAGACAAGGATGAGCCGCTAGGCAAACTAGCTAAGCATTACACGCCAAAAGTGTTAGCGCGAGACATAGAGAAACTGAAGCACCGGCCCAAAGTGTACATAACCCATACTAAGCCTGGTGTTGAGTCTGTTATTGCTGCTGAGTGTCAGCGCCATATGTCTGGCTATGATTTGAATTTTCTCTCCGGTGGCGAGACCATCGCGCTATAATCACTTTATAGCTTAGGCGTTTCACATCCTAAGCGCACATTTCAACTTTTTTGATTTTTAAAGTGGTTTTCTATGCTTGAAGTATTAACCGAGCGGCTTGGTCGCACAGTTCGTAATATTCGCGGCCAAGGTCGTCTTAGTGACGACAACATTAAAGAGGCGTTGCGTGAAGTACGCATGGCGTTGCTTGAGGCCGATGTTGCTCTGCCTGTAGTCAAAAGTTTCATTGATAGGGTGCGTGAAGCAGCTCAAGGCGAAGAGGTGATTAAGAGCCTAACGCCAGGTCAAGCGTTCGTAAAAATCGTTAATGATGAGTTGGTTCACCTCATGGGTGAAGCCAACGTACCGTTGTTATTAAATACTCAGCCCCCTGCCGTCATTTTAATGGCTGGTTTGCAAGGGGCGGGTAAAACAACCAGCGCCGCTAAGTTGGCCTTGCATCTTAAGCAAGATAAAAAATCAGTCATGATGGTGAGTTGCGATGTTTATCGGCCAGCGGCGATTCAGCAATTAGCGACACTTGCCAAAGATATTGATGTCGATTTTTTTGCAAGTAGTGTTGAGCAAAAACCCGCTGATATCGCTGCGTTAGCAATGGACCATGCGCGTCGACAGGCGATTGATGTGGTGATCGTAGATACCGCGGGCCGTCTTCATATTGATGAGGATATGATGTATGAAATTAAAGACCTGCATACGATATTAGCACCGATTGAGACACTATTTGTTGTTGATAGCATGACCGGTCAAGACGCCGCGAATACGGCTAAAGCCTTTGCTGATGTCTTGCCTTTGACCGGTGTCATCTTAACTAAGATGGATGGTGATGCGCGCGGTGGTGCAGCACTGTCAGTGCGTCAAGTTACGGGCAAGCCGATCAAGTTTCTCGGTATGGGTGAGAAAACCGATGCCCTGCAGCCTTTTCATCCAGAACGTATGGCGTCACGTATTCTCGGAATGGGTGATGTGCTGAGTTTGGTTGAAGAGGCTCAACGAACTGTTGACCACGATAAAGCTGAGAAGCTAGCCAAGAAACTGAAAAAAGGCAAAGGATTTGATTTAGAAGACTTTCGTGACCAATTGAAACAAATGCAAAGTATGGGTGGTGTCGCAAGTTTGATGGACAAGTTGCCTGGCATGGGCGGCATCACGCCGCAGATGCGTGATCAGGTTAACGATAAAGAGTTTCTTAAAATGGAGGCGATGATTAATTCTATGACGCCACATGAGCGTCGCATGCCAGCAGTTATTAAGGGTTCTCGTCGCCGCCGCATTGCGCTAGGTTCGGGCGCGCAGGTGCAAGATGTCAATCGCTTGTTAAAACAGTTTACGCAAATGCAAAAAATGATGAAGCAATTTAAAAAAGGTGGTATGTCAAAAATGCTTAAGCGTATGGCGCCAGGAATGCGCTTAAGCTAGTCATTGAAGTTTATCTTTAGCTGGTTTCGTTATGAAAAGCAAAGCCACTATTGTTAGATTTAGAGTGGTACATGGCGCTATCTGCTTTGTTTAATAATTCTTTTTCAGCAGTTCCGTCCATAGGGTAAAGTGCGCAACCTATACTGGCCTCGATGGAGAAAACAGTGTTTTGGGCGTGTATGGGTAGCGAAATGCTGTCGATAATTTTTTTAATAATTATTTTTATTTGATTCTGATCATTAATATTCTGTAGTAACACGACAAACTCATCCCCGCCAATACGGACAATAATGTCATTATTACGCAGCGTGGTACTGAGACGTTTTGCGACGATTTGTAAAGCATGGTCACCAGCTTCATGGCCATATTGATCGTTAATCGGTTTGAATTTATTTAGATCAATAAACAGTACCGCAAAGTGCTGATCTGGTTTTTTGATCAGCTCAATAAACCTATTTGATAAATAACTACGATTGCCAAGCCCCGTTAATGAGTCGGTTTCTGCTCTAGCTTTCTCTGTCTCATGCTGTAAGTTGATTAATGCACCATCACGAATAACAGCAAAGTAATATTGTTTTTCGTAAAAGAATGAAGAGATTGAAATGGTGACGGGGACTTCTTCGCCAAGACTGTTGATACCAAATAGGACAGAGCGATCGCCCATCAGCCTCGGCTTGGTATCGTTCATATACGCGCTAATATGATTATGATGTTGTTTGCGAAAACCAGCCGGAATTAGGTGGTTTAGCGGTTTGCCAGTTAATGCACCATCATCATAATTAAAAACCCGATGGCAGGCGGCATTAGCAAACACGATACGGCTATTCTTATCGATAACTACCACACCATCGTGAAGTAAATCGAACACATTAGAAAAATGCTTAATACCATTATTGTCATGCAGTGACATTATTATTTTTCTGCTGATTTTTAACCAGCTCTAGTTTGCTATATGTATAGTAAATAATCAACGACTGTTGGATTATACTTATAATTTGGGTGTGCCTTCTAGGTGTTGTAAGTCACTAAAAAAACAAAAGCCAGTTTGGCGTGATTTCGCGTGATACATGGCGCTGTCCGATTTGTTGAGCAATTCTTTTTCTGTTTTTCCATCTTCAGGATAAAGAGCACAACCGATACTAGCGCCAACGGTGAGTGTCAGTTGCTGCGCATGAATAGGCCGCGAAATACTATGAATAACCTTTCTAATTATAGGCTTAATCGAGTTGTGGTCATGGATATTACACAGTAAGACAGCAAATTCATCTCCGCCGATACGAACGACGATATCATAACGTCTGAGTACGGCATTTAATCGTTTTGAAATAATTTTTAAAGCTTGGTCACCGACTTCGTGACCGTAGTCATCATTGACAGGTTTAAAGTTGTCGAGATCTATAAACAAGACGGCAAATTGTGATTGCGGTTTTTTACTTAACTCTTCAAACATGCGAGATAGATAACGACGGTTGCCAAGCTGTGTCAATACATCGGTTTCAGCAAGCTCTTTTTCTTGTTCAAATTGTTGTTTGAGTAAGGCGCCGTCTCGAATAATGGCTATTAAATAGGCTGATCCATTGTTAAATGCGGTGATAGAAATAGTTACAGGGACTTCTTCGCCTAAATTGTTGAGGCCAAATAAGACAGCACGATCACTCATTAGGCGTGGAGTTGGGTGCTTTTTGTAGGCTTCAATATGTTGGCAATGATGTTGGCGATGTTGTGCAGGAATGAGCATGTCCAGCGATTCACCCATCAGCGCAGTTTTGCTAAAGCCAAAAATTCGCTGGCATCCCGTATTGGCAAACACTATGTTGCTATCCTTGTCTATGATGACGACACCATCGTAGAGCAGGTCAAAAATATTAGCAAGATGGTCAATATCTTTGTCGTTATTCATAATTCATCCGACAAGAGTATGATAGCTATTCTCGCGCCAAGTTGCGTAAAGAGCAAGCTCGTTTTACGTATCGTGATTGATTGTTGGTAACAATGATAGGGCGAACATTAAAACAAATAAAATAGTGGGAGGTGATATGTCAGTAGATAATCGCCCTGATGACGCATCGAGTTTTGCATTGGGTAAGCTTTTAATTATTGTTGCACATTTTTTTCTTATTCTTATTATCTCTTTTGTGTTGGCTGATTTGGTTTTTTATTGGGCGATTGATAATAGCCAGAGCCAATTTTATGGTTCTGTGCTAATTTGGCTGGTATTAGCTATCTGCCTTGTTTGGTTGTTGGGTAATATCACACGATTTTTTTTCTTGTTTACTGCTTATGGTCGTTATTTTGATGGCGAGGATAGGCATCAGTTAGAACACAGTACAGTCAATGCAGTCATGACTGTGACGGCTTTATTGTTATTGATTTATGCGGCCATAACTTTTTTTATTGGTGGTTCAACCGTTGATCGTGGCGATGGCAAGTTTGAAGAGCTAGCTCGTTCTTATGAGAGCCTGAATAGTCAAAACAGTTCACTGAGAGATGAACTCACTGATTTAGATAAGCGTATTACGCAAGTGAGTTTGGCTTTGGAGAATATGTCTTTAAAAGGCAATACCCGCGGCGAGGAAATAACCGTGCAGCGACAGACTTTGTCGGCACGCATGCAGGAATTGAAAGCTCTAGTGGCTGACCAAGCGCGTGCACAAGCTCAGCGTTTTGATGGTTTGCTTGTGTCTGTGGCTGAGCTAACACAGAGTAGTGAAGATTTTGGCCTTGGTTTAAGTGCAGCAATGCATGATCAGTCAAGTATTGGTGAACAAGTTTCAAAGCTAATAGCGGGCGCTGATAGTTTACGTCAAAACGAACAGTCGATAGTTGCCGAGCGCGCGGCATTGAGTGCCGAGTTTGATAGCTTGAGTACTGAGTTTGCAACGGCTATAGAGAGTGTCGATTCGGTTAATAACCGTATCGATAGCCTTGAGCAAAGCATAGAGAAATTGCTAGTTAAACTTATTAAGCACGAGTCTGCTAATCATGCAAAATCCTCGTCGAAGATAGAGCCTGAACAGCAATTCTTGGATTTAGGTGGTCAGATACCATTGTCCGGTGGTGTATTAGATGGCTTGGCGTTAGCCTTTGATAATGCGCGTTTAAGCCCAGCCGGCGATATCGTTGGCGGTGTTACACCCAAAGGTAGTCATATGCAGTCACTTAAACGTTTGATCTCACTTGTCGGTGAATGCGCTTCTACTGATAGTCCAACCCAACTCAGGGTGGTGGGTTTTGCCAGTTCGCGGCCTTTTCGTAAAGGTGGCGAGATCTTAGCTCAATCTGATGCATTGAATTTGGCGACGGCTAATAAGCGCGCTGAAAGTATTTATGCTGCACTAGCGCCAATGGTTGAGAGGCAGGGTGGTGCGATTGTGCTAGATTTGCGTATTCATGGGGGGCTAGAGGAGATGGCTAGTCTGGCACCCTATAAAGAAGGCTCACAGAGGGTTAGTGCGAATATAAAAGAGTCATTAGCGCGATCAGTGCTCATACAGTTGACTGACGCAGGCACTTGCTGAGGGTTAATATAGAGCGTGGTTTACGCCTAAATTGATCGCTGAGTCTGTCGGGTTTAGGCGTCAAAGCCAGTAAAATACGAATACACACAATACTGGATCGAGCACGGCTATGTCAGGTGAATTTCAACCGATCAATTGAAATAGCCTCTATCTATTTCCTTGCCTCGATTTAAGATTGGTTTCCTGAAAAATACTTCACCTAGTAGTCCAACGACAAACAACAAATTGCCCCGGCCTTTGGCGCAACTCAGTGAAATTGAAGCCCTCTGAAGCTACCAGAAGGGCTATTGGCTGATGCGGGGTATTACAGTGAGGACAACTCAGGAGAGTTCCTCGATATTTTCTTGTGCTTCCAGGCTGCGTTCAAATTCTGGCGCTGATTCTTGCTCTAGTTTTGATCGGCGAATTTCAGAATCCAGAAAGGCTAACCAAGTTTTGGCGGTCCTGCTGTTATTTTTTACTTTGGACGCTGCTACGGTAGTAAATGCCTTACGCGCTTTACCCAGCTCTTTTAAATTAAACAAGGCTGTGCCTAGCATGATATTGGCAGTGTCTGGTTTTTTGATGCCGCCTTTTTTCAGGCCTTGTTCAATTGCTTTGACGGCCTTTGACCACTGCTCTAAATTCAAATAAGACTGCGCAAGCCGGATGTACAGTTCACCTTTTTCACTTTGTTCTGCAGCAAGTTGCATCGGTGGTATCGCTTTTTTGTCTTCACGTGCCTGATACCAAGCTTGAGAAAGCAACCTGAGATTTCGCTCATTTGCTTGCACGCGCTTATTATCTACTTCTCGCTGTAACAATTGAGCTGCTTTATAGGGCAAATTGTGTAACAAGTAGAGGTTGGCTAAATTTATTGCGTGTTTTTCACCCTTAATATAACCCTTCTCAAAGAGTACTTCTGTCAACGCCATTTGTTTTTTTGTTTGGCCAAGCTCGCTATATATAGCGGCTAAGGTATATAAGTAGCTGTCCTTAGGGTAATGCTGTATGACTTCCTTTAGTACTAACACCATGTTTTTGAAGTCTTTCTTTTCATAGTAAATTGCTCTAAGTAGCAATAATGTATTTTCTTTAGGTATTTTGCCTATGCTTTTATCTGCGTTTATTGCACTCGTAATTGGCGTCAATGCCTTATCGTACTCTTTGAGCTGGTAATAAGCTTGTCCCTGCAGCATATATAAGCTGACATCCGGGCTATCTAACCGAGCTATTAAACGACTCGCAGCAGCGATGGCTGGCTTATATTCTTCACGAATAAAATGCAATTGTGCCACAGTTTTTAAGGTGCTTTGTATTACGGCCTCAGCCAGGTTTCCATATTTTAGTACTTCGTTATAGGTCGCAATGGCTTTCTTATAATCTTCTTTAAGATAGTAAATGTAGGCCTCAATATTCCATACTTGGCTGGCCTCATATTGTGTTAATTTAAAATTGCTACGCATCTCCCGAACAATTTTTAAAGCCTGGTCGTAGGCCTTGGCATCAATGGCATCTTCAACTTGCTCTAACTTTTCATAGACAGGCTGACTCAGTGTTTCAGTTACCTTCACTGCGAAGCTATTAGAAGTAAATAGAACACAGGCAACAGCGAATACGGCAACCAACGAAACCCATTTTCTTTTAACAATATGCTTATTCATAACAATACCCTCGATTTAACGAGTTAAAATATCCAGCCTTGTTTTTTACGAGGGTTTATTTTTCCAATTGATAGATGAATTTATTGCGCACACCCGGCACATCGATAGCTTTGCCATCACGCACACGTGGGCGATATTTAAATCTCTTTGCTGCGGCAATGGAAGTTTGATGGAAGACCTTGCTGGTACATTGATCTTCCAGTACTACAACATTCGAAGTTGCGCCCGTAGACGTCACCGTATACTGCACAGTACAAAAACCTTCTACGCCGCGGCGTAATGCGCGTTGCGGATAAACCGGCGATACCTTGGCCAGGGGTAAAAACTCGCCTTCGCTAAGACCCAGTGAGAAACCACTACTGGATAATTTTACTTCAATTCCTACAGGCGCCACGCTCACGCTGATTTTTTCTACATGAGGGTTTATATCATCGAGCTTTGGTTGCGGCGGTTGCGGCGGTGGCTTATCAGGCGGCGGCGGCTTATCTGGCTTATTTTTTTTTCGTTCAAGTGTTTCACTACGCTCAACACGAACAAAATCCAAAGCGAGTCGATCACGATCATCGGCTATTGATCGGTCACCCGTGGCCACCAATGCCTGCATTGCCCAAAGCAAAAAAAAGGTGATGGCTATTGCTAAAGCTAAACTGATCAAAAAGCGCAATACAGTTTGAACCGAAGTGGAATCACCAAGCGAATCGATTGTCTCTGTGCTCATGCTATTCACTTACCAGCATGCTTTACGGAACCTCTGATCAAGTCATGAACGAAAATATTGAGTCCAAAACATTCAACTCCTTCGTTGCTAATCTTCGCAATAGCTCTACTATTACGTGCGATTAGCGCCTCGAATTTGAATGTTTTGACTCTCAATCTTTTTCGCCCGGACTTAATCAGAGGCTCCTTAAGTTTTTGGCTCAGCTGCAATGGCAATATTATCGACACCTGCTTGTTTTGCTGCATCCCAAACTTTAATAAAAATATCCATTTTTGATTCTTTATCGGCCTGTATTACTACTGAGCCTTGAGGGTTCTCAGCATGTAAACGTTCAACGACTGGTCGGACACGCCGTACATCTACATTGCGTCGATCAATATAAATTTGGTTATTGGCGTTTATCGCAATAAGTATATTGGCTTTTTCTTGTTTTACTGCTGTTGCGGCATCAGGCTTGTTGACATCAATACCTGACTCTTTGACAAAAGTTGCTGTCACAATAAAAAAGATCAACATGATAAATACCACATCTAACATGGGTGTGATATCTATGGCTGATTCTTCTTCTACTTCAGAAGAACGCGAACCCAAACGTCTCATAGTATTTGCCTATAAAAAATTAGGGAGCCTCTGATTAATTCTGGGACAATGAGATTGTGCATGAAATTTTTCAGATTGAGACGCAAATCGCAGTCAATAGTGGGGCTATTAACAAGATTAGTGCCGAAGAGCTGGAAGATTTCAGGTGCAAGATCGTGTTTCATGAATTAATCAGAGGCTCCTTAGTTAATGATCCATCGTCATGTGTTCACCCAGTAGCAAACGCTCGCGCTTCGCACGTGACTGTAAAAATGCGCTTATCGCTAGACCTGATAAGGCGGCAACCATTCCAGCCATAGTGGGGATGGTCGCTTTAGATACACCTGATGCCATGGCTCTTGCGTTACCCGAACCAGACAATGCCATTACTTCAAATACTTCGATCATACCCCATACTGTGCCAAGCAGGCCTAACAATGGACACAGTGCAACACAGGTAGCTAGAATGTTTAAGTTTTTCTCTAACCCTTGAGAAACCATCGAAATAAGGCGCTCTCTAATGCGGTGGGCATGCCAGGATTTTCTCTCTTCACGTGCTTCCCATATCGCCAACGCTATTTGTACTTGCTTACGATGAGCGCCAAATAAGTAAAACATGCGTTCAATAATGAGCGCCCACATTATCAACAGCAACACGGCAATAGCGACAAGCACTTCACCACCTAATTCAAGGAAATCGCGCACCGCAGCAAATTCAGTATAGTGGCCCAATAACTGTTCTAGAAAGCTCATAATCAGTACGCTAAATACTAAGCTACAGCGGTACGCTTCTCAGAATGTTCGGCAATCATGCCGACGGCTTGCTCTTCCAATACTTGACTCAAACGCTTTGCGCGACCACTGGCTAATGAAAACAATAAAACTGCGGGAATAGCAACGACTAAACCTAGCACTGTCGTCACAAGCGCCTGTGATATTCCACCTGCCATCACTTGCGGGTCCCCCGTACCAAATAGGGTTATTGCCTGGAAGGTATTGATCATACCGGTAACGGTACCCAGCAATCCCAATAAAGGCGCTGCAACCGCTATAATTTTGATGAAGACCAAAAAGCGAGTAAATTTGGGTGTTTCTTTCATAACCGCTTCATCCAAGCGTAGCTCCATTGTCTCAAGATCAGCTTTTGGGTGATTATGATAAACCTGAATTACTCGCCCAAGTGCATTACCCTTGCTCGGTTTATCCAACTTGCGAGTTTGACCGCTTATCGCGACACTTGAGAAAAATAATACTAACAATCGCCATATTGCTATAAGCAATGCAAATGCACCTAAACCTAAAATGATATAACCAATTATGCCGCCTTGCTCAATACGCTCTTGAAGGTTGGCCTTGCGCACTAATCTTGACAAAATTTGGCCGCGAGACACGTCCAATCCAAACGGTACGATACCGGAGTTGGTACTTTCTACACCACTTATCGTCGCGATATAGCGAGTCTGTGGGTCGCGTGACAATTCGGATAAACTACCTGTTTCTGCATTGAAGGTAAGATATTTTCCGTTAGATACAGTGTTAAATAAACCAACACGAGTAACCGACTGATCACGTTCTTCGCCATCCGTCGTTATTACTTTACCTTCAAATTTGACGGTTTTGCCAGACTCAATCATTTCACGCTGTAGCTCAAACCAAAACTGCTCGATTTCTTCAATAGAAACAAGCTTGCCGGTAGTGCCCAGTTTTTGTGCAAGATTTGTCGCAAACTCAGGTCGGCCTGGGTATTGGACATGAGTCAGCGAACTTTCAAATTGACCACTAGCCTCAGCTGCCGCCACCTGCAAAACACCAAACAATTCCTTTAGGTCGCCCAATCGCTCATTAAGTGCGTTCTCAGATTCAGTAATTTTTTTATCATTTTCTTCAAAGGCTAATTCTAGAGATTTTGAGTGTTCTTCCTCTGTAACACGAGATGAAACCGTCTCTTGAAGCCGCTTCACCTGTTGTGTTTTGTTACTGCTAAATTCTTCTATGCGCTGTTTGTTTGCTGCCGCGTCTTGACCGCGACCCTGTTTAACTTGCTCTAACAATTCGTTCATGGAAACTGGCTCAGCAGCTATTGCTGCTTGACCCATCATTAGCCATGAGGCGGATAAAGCTATACTGATACTTACAACCAAAATGCGTGTGACGAGCGAGCTATCTATTGGGCTGGCACATAATGTTTTCATTAATTAATCTCCTGAGTTACAGACACAGGAATAATAATTAAGTCGGGAGCCGCTTCTTTGCGTGCCAAACGCAAACCTTTTGCGACTTCTCTTTTGTATAGTTTTGGTGAAACAATTTCCCAGGACTTGCTATCAACGTTCCAAACGCCAGTCTCTTCTCCGTCAGCCGTCTGATATAAATAAGAGATGCGACCGACACGAAGATATTGCACTTCTCGAACATTATCACCAATGGTAAGCTTGCCATTGTTCGCTTCGATCGTTCGGCCATATTCAATTTCTATCTCATAAGCTTCTAGCACTTTGCGAAATTTTTCCGCGACCGAAACATCGGGACGCTCTAAAGTGTCTCTTAGGTTAACTATTCGATCATTCCGCTCTTCGACTAAAAATGGCACGTCAAGACCAATAAATTGGTCTAGTGAATCTATCATGCTAACCATTAATGGAACTATTTGACGCTCAATTACAGCAATCTTTCCAATCGACTCACTGAGGTCATTGAGATAATGGTTCTGATTATCCACTTGTTTTTGTTGCAGACGGTTGTAAAGTTTCAAACCCTCTAGCACTTTAAGTTCTGTCTTATACTTTGAGACTATATTTTGTGTCTCATCAGCGAGCTTGTTTATGGTTGCTTGTGCAGAAACGCCTGCCTCTGCTCTTTTTGTCCCTGCTTTTTCAATCTGATCAACGCTAGCAGCTAACGTAAAATTGGATATAAGGAAAACGCCAAAAACAAGTAACGTATATTTTAAAAAACTCATTTCTATGCACCATAAAAGTGATTTGTCATGATTTAAATCAAGTGGAATTTTCATTAAATGACAACAGTCTATAGTCACCCCTGACAATCAGAGGCTCCTTAAGGTCTAAACGCTCGTTGATACCCATCTGGTAGGTAAAATCTAATCTTGGTGCTGATTCTAGCAAAATATTTGCGCTTGCACGCACTCCAGTTTCAGAAACGCGGTCATCTGACATATTGAAGAGCAGCGTTGTCTCTAAGGCAGGTCCAGCAGTTAATCCTATTCCTGATTTGAGATGGTTATAAATTTTGTGCCTAAGTAAAAGCATTTGATTTATGTCATCACAGGTTAAGGATGTGATCAGTTGGCCCTCGAAGAAGAGGGCCAACTGATACAGGGTTAGTTTCCTGTTGTGAATTGATCAGAGATACCTTGAGATACAGCAGTTTCAATAAATTATTGTTATTCAAAAAGCTAATTTCTCTAAAACCACTACCGTTAGATAGTCAGAGTAGTTTAGAAGCGTCTTCTAACCGTTAACCTGGCATTAATCGGTGCACCTGTTGAAATGTTGTTGTCATTATGCGCTGCTGGAAAATACTCTCTGTCGAACAAGTTTTCAATATTCAATTGAATATCTGTATTTTTATCCAGGGCATAGAATAGCGCCGCATCGACCCGTGTAAAGCTGGGCAATTCTACTGCATTACTAATCGATGCAAATTGCCCGGACTGATAGATCAAACCTGCGCCAAAACCGAGTTGCTGATTGAGGTCATAGCGACTCCATAAGGAGAACATATTCTCTGGCACTTGAGATAAAGTACGGTTATCCGCTTGGCCACCAATGACGCGTCCTACTTCTTCTGCATTCAGATTGCTGTAACCGACATTAATAGACCAATCCTCTGTAATATCACCGATCAATTGAACTTCAATGCCGCGAGTTTCGCTACTAATTAAAATGGTATTTTCTACATTATCAGGGTCAACTGTAGTACCACTATCACGTTCTAATTCAAATATCGATGTGGTCAGGCTAAAAGCATTGCTAATATCCCACTTAAAACCGATTTCCATATTGGTAAACACCTCGGGTGCCAAGGCTTGTTGATCCAATGTGAGAGTCAGAAACTGATCGCCAGAGCGGGGCAAGAAAGTTTGACTATAGCTTGCATATAAGGACATATTTTCTTGAGGCTTGTAAATCACGCCAATATTAGGCGATATTTCTTCGTCAACCCGGCCTAGCAAAAGCACATCATCGCCATCGGCAACCCCGTCACGATTAATAACATCGATATCAAATCTGTCATAGCGGGCTCCGCCGATAACTTTAAAATGTTCACCGATATCAATTTGATCTTGAATAAAAAAAGACTGAAACTGAACAGTAGTGTCACGATCTCGATTAGCAACTGGAAAACTGACTGCGGGGATTACTAAAGGATCAGAAAAGGCGAAAGTAATCTGGTCGTCGCCATTAAGGGCAAACAATGTATCTTGTCTTATATTGGTTGTATCTTGGTCACCGTACTCCATGCCAAATAATAGAGTATGCGCGATGGAGCCTGTATCAAATTCTCCGACAACATTAACTTGTGTAATTAAGTTCTCTCTGTCTCGCCTATCCCGATAACCATCCAATGTCACTGTGCCCGCTACATCATCAAACCCTACTGGGAAAAGGTTTTGGTATATCTTGTTATAATCTGCATACAGTAGCGTCGCATCTACGTGCCATTGGCTTGAAATATCGTGATCGACTCGGGTCTTAAAGATATTAGCGCCAAGGGTTGTAAGGTTCAGATTAGGGTCGCCGAAAAATGTATCCCTAAACCCTGCTAAAGGACGGCCATTTAGAGCAGGAACACCACGATCCACTGTGCGATCATCGTTTACATGTTCATACGAGACAAGCACAGAAGTGTCATCATTGATGTCCGCTGAAAAAGTGGGATTGAATGCGAATCTATCTCCACCAAAAAAGTCTCTATGATTTTCCAAGCTTTCATAAAATCCATTAATTCTAAAGCCTGAATTTTCACTGGTGGAGTAGTTGCTATCTATTGTGACAAAGTTAGAACCAAAACTATTTACACTGGCAGATAGGCCACCAAATTTTTCGTCATGGACGGGTTTTTTCGTCACGCGATTGATAACACCGCCACCGCCACCACGACCGAAAATAAGGGCATTGGCACCTCGCAATACCTCGACACGCTCTAAATTATAGAAAGGTCGAAAGTATTCAGCATCGTCGCGCAAACCGTCCAGGAAGAAATTTGCTTGCGTATTCTGACCACGAATCGTAAGTTGATCTCTCTGACCCTCGCCTTGGCCAATAGAAGCGCCTGGCGTGTAGCGCAAAATATCTCCAATATCTCGAAATCCCTGATCCTCGATCTGTTCAGCTGAAATAACAGTCAAAGACTGAGGAACATTAATTAATAATTCAGGCGTTTTAAGCGACAGGCTAACGTCTTCTTCGATACTTTTTCCAGTAACAATAACGTGTTCAATTTCATTGGATTGATCGCTATTTAAATCATTCTCACTTTGTGCGTCATTGGCATAAGTTGTTATAGGTGCCAATAGATTAGCTGTGATAAGCAAAGATAAATTAGATAACTTCATTTTTTATTGAATTCCTTCATTAACGCGGCTGAATAGAATATTAATACAAAAGTAATTGAGAATCAATCCTATCTTCATTATTATTTATAAAGTTCAGGGATGTTCTATTTCAGCTCTAATTTACTTGCTAGGCCATCTACACCAAAGGCAAATCCACGGTAGAAACCGTGTTTAGTATTATCTAAAGAAGTGTTATGGCGAGAAAATCATAGTTTAGGCAGATTACGCTGTACTTTAAGGCACAATTTTATATATAATCCGCCGTTTTTACCGAAAGACTGTATTTTCCGGAGAGTATTTCATGGTCACAATCCGTCTAGCACGGGGTGGTGCTAAAAAACGGCCGTTTTATCACGTAGTAGTTGCAGATTCGCGTATGCCTCGTGATGGTCGTTATATCGAGCGTGTTGGGTTTTTTAACCCAGTTGCTACGGGTCAAGAAGTTCGTTTGCAGCTCAAATCTGAACGCATCGATTATTGGTTAAGCCAAGGTGCGCAGCCTTCAGATCGCGTTAATAAGCTAATTGAGTCAAATAGCACCGCGTCTTGAAGGCTAAGTTAGGCCCCAGTCAGTTACTTGTTGGTCATATTGCTGGGGTTTTTGGTGTTAAGGGCTGGGTGAAAATCCATTCCTACACTGATCCGATTGAAAACATATTGCAGTACCGTTCTTTGCAGCTAGGTTTATCAACTGGCTGGGAGAAGCGCCGTTTGCTCGAAGGGCGACGTCACGGTAAAGGATTGGTCGCGTTGATAGAGGGTGTAGAAACCCCGGAATTTGCGCGAACACTACTGAAGACAGAGCTAGTTATTGAGCGCTCTGAACTGCCAAAGATCGGCAAAGATGAATATTACTGGACTGATTTAGTCGGTCTAGAGGTCGTTACCATCGATGGCTATAAGCTGGGTAAGGTCAGTCATTTGATCGAAACGGGTGCCAACGATGTAATGATTGTGCGTAGCCAGGGTGAAGAGGCTAAGCGTGAGCGTTATGTACCTTATATACGAGGCGAAGTGATTCATAAGATTGATCTTGAAACGGCAATTATCGAGGTCGACTGGGATCCAGATTTTTAGACGCACCAAGCTTTGGGTAAATAAGCCGTCATGATAAAGCGTATTGATATCGTGACCTTATTTCCGCAGATGTTTACTGCGTTGACCGACCATGGTGTGATTGGTCGAGCGTTGCAAGACGAAAGCGTTAACTTTGCAACGTGGAATCCTCGGGATTTTACCCAGGATAAGCATAGAAATGTCGATGATCGGCCCTATGGTGGTGGCCCTGGCATGGTGATGCAGGTGGAGCCAGTGCAGGCTGCTATTAAGGCAGCACGCGCAGCAGCGACAGAGAAGGCCTATTGTGTCTATTTGTCACCGCAGGGTCAGACACTTGACCATGCTGTAGTGCAAGATTTAGTGTCGCGACCACGCTTGTTATTGCTTGCGGGACGCTACGAAGGCCTTGATGAGCGAGTCATTGATGCCGAAGTCGATTTGGAATTGTCGATCGGCGATTATGTATTAAGTGGTGGTGAGTTACCGGCAATGGTGTTAGTTGATGCCATGCTGCGCTGGCTACCCGGTGTATTAGGTGATGCTGGCTCAGCGAGCCAAGATTCATTTGTCGATGGGTTGTTAGATTACCCACATTACACCCGCCCTGAAGTACTGGGCGATACGGCAGTGCCAAGTGTGCTGCTCAGCGGTAATCATGAAAAGATTCGCTGTTGGCGATTAAAGCAGGCTTTAGGTCGAACTTGGTTAAGACGACCGGAGCTGATTGAAGCGCGCAGCTTGAGTAAAGAAGAACGTAGTTTGCTTGATGAATTTATTCGCGAGCAAAAGTAATTAAGTTAATTAGGTTTATTTTAGGAGTTATTCCAATGAGCAATATCATTGACCAGCTAGAAGCAGAACAGTTAAAAACTGATGTCCCAGCGTTTGCCCCTGGTGATACGGTTGAAGTTCAAGTGAAAGTGGTTGAAGGCACTCGTGAACGTTTACAAGCGTTTGCTGGAGTGGTGATTGCCAAACGTAACCGTGGCTTAAACTCAGCATTTACCGTGCGTAAGTTATCTCATGGTGAAGGTGTTGAACGTGTTTTTCAAACACATAGCCCAGCAGTGAATAGCATTAAAGTCGTTCGCCGCGGTGATGTGCGTCGCGCTAAGCTTTATTATTTACGTGGTTTGACGGGTAAAGCAGCACGTATTAAAGAAAAGTTAACGATCAAGAAAAAAGCGGATTAATTTATAGCTGGCTATCTATTAGGCAGGGTTTAGTCGAAGGGCTAATCCCAGTTTAAGATACAGTGAAATTGACAGGGTTCTATGGCAACATAGAACCCTGTTTTTGTTTAAGCTCTTTTTAGATAGGCTTAACTTAGGGAGCCGCCAATCTCGCTGCCCCAGAATTAATCAGAGGTTCCTTAGCGTGTTCACTGGTGAGAATTATGGCGGAGTGTTTAGAAGATTTGGCGGTTATGGCTGCTGCAGAGTATGACGCTATAGTGGATGTGCCGATAGAGGGCGTAAAGCTAGGGTTTCGCTGGAACTCTGCAACGTCGGAACCTGATGAAGGTACTGGTGCGATAACTACGATGGATTTTCTGCCTGACTCGGTTACCGATATTGAGGCCAAAGATCCACAACTAGTCACAGCTATAGAGATATTACACGGTTACTTTTTAAATGGTCGGTCGCCAGCGTCATTGTCTGTTGCTCTCAAAGGTACAGATTTTCAGCGCCGTGTTTGGCAAGCTATTCAACAAATTCCGGCTGGTGCAGTGGCGACGTATGGCGAAATTGCTAAACACCTAGGTAGTGCGCCGCGCGCCGTGGGCGGAGCCTGTCGACGCAACCCAGTGCCTATTATTATTCCTTGTCACCGTGTTGTAGCGAGCAAGGGTATGGGTGGTTTTGCTGGTGGGGTAATGGGTAAACACATTGCTATCAAGCAGTGGTTGTTAGAGCATGAGCGCAAGGTCATCAGCCATTAGCTCATCTTTCTCCTCATCTTCTGCAAGCGCTATGGATGGTGATGATCAAGTACTGGTCGAGCGTTTTCTCGATGCGCTGTGGGTGGAAAATGGGCTCAGCAAAAACACCTTGAGCGCCTATCGAAGTGATCTAAGCCAGTTGGCTCTATGGCAGAAAAAAAATAATAAAATGCGGCTCTTTGATTTAAAGCGCGAGCATTTATTACGTTATCTTGCGCATATTCAACAGCAAGGTAAGTCATCGCGTACTAATGCTCGCTTGTTGAGCAGCGTAAAGCGATTGTTCCAATATTTAATTCGTGAAAACGAGTTAGCCGTCGATCCCACAGCACAGATTGACTCGCCACGTTATATGAAGGCACTGCCATCATCATTAACCGAATCAGATATTGAAGCATTGCTTAACGCGCCAGATGTAGACAATGCGCAAGGTCAGCGTGACCAAGCCATGTTAGAAACTTTGTATGCAAGTGGTTTACGTGTCAGTGAACTCATTGGTTTGCAGCTGTCACAATTAAACTTGAATGAAGGTTTGGTTCGGATTGTCGGTAAGGGCGATAAAGAGCGTTTGGTCCCCCTAGGTGAGAATGCCATATTGAGTGTGCAGCATTATCTTATTAATGCGCGCCCAGAGCTATTGAAGGGTAGGCAAAGCGATGCAGTATTTGTCAGTAACCGTGGTCAAGGCATGACTCGGCAAACATTTTGGTACTTAATAAAGCGCTACGTCATCACTGCGGGCATTAACAAACCCGTTTCGCCGCATACTCTACGCCATGCTTTTGCCACGCATTTACTCAATCATGGTGCGGATTTACGAGTATTACAGATGTTGTTGGGGCACAGCAACTTATCCACCACGCAAATTTATACGCATGTGGCGAAAGAGCGCTTAAAAAGCATTCATGCCCAGCATCACCCGCGAGGATGAAAAACTAAATTACGGGATTTTTATTGCTGAAACTATGTCCAAGCCGTTATGTTTTAGCAATAAATCGCCGCTATACTAATCATGTATTTAACCGAGAGTAGTTTGATGTCACGATTGATCGTATTGGTACTAGCACTGTTGGTATCCAGCTTGAGTTTTGCCGCTGATGAAATGGCGCAAATTAAAAAATCACTGCAAGACCTAGTGCCTGAGCTAGAGGTAGATAGTATTAGCCCTAGCTTAGTGGATGGCTTATACGAAGTCGTATTCGGCACACGGGTTTTTTATATCAGTGCGGATGGTCGCTACTTTCTCCAAGGTAATATTCTCGATACTCAAACCAAGGTTAGTTTGACTGAAACAAGGCAAACAACCCTACGTGCTGATCTTATTGAGTCCATGGATGAATCAGGTTTAATTATATTTTCACCTGAAGAGCCTAAGTACACAGTGACTGTGTTTACTGATATTGATTGTGGATACTGTCGTAAGTTGCACCGCGAAATTCAAGCTTATAACGACGCTGGTATTGTTGTGCGTTATGCCGCGTTCCCACGCAGTGGTCGTGATACGCCGTCTTATTTTAAAGCGGTGTCTGTTTGGTGTGGTGAAGATCAAAAAGCGCTAATGACAAAAGCAAAAAATGGTGAAGATTTTGAGCAAAGCAAATGCGATAGCCCAGTCGATAGTCACATGAAAATTGCTGCTGATATAGGCATTAGCGGTACGCCGACGATTATTCTAGAAGATGGCACTTTGATGCCAGGTTATGTGCCTGCTGCACGTTTGCTACGGACTTTAGAGCAAGGTCACTCTTAAAAACTCTGGTAATAAAAATAATAAAACCGCGTAAGTTCTTTACGTGACTATTAAAAATTAAGCTCGACTAGTTTTTGTTGCGCGGTAAATAATATTGCCGCGCTAATCACTTTATCAGGCCAGAGTATTTTAGCTGCGTCACGATAGCGCGACAGTTGTTCACGATATTCTTCTGCGATATCAACTAAATCCCCAGTTAAATTTTTTCGACTTTTGTAATCAATGATAAGCGCAGTGTTGTCATTGATAATCAGTCTATCAATGATTCCATAGAGTCTCCGGCCATTCGCATCCAAGGCATTAATACTCACTTCGTTGTGTGCATTGTTAAACTGAGCTTTATCGAAATAAGGCTGCAATGCTGGTGCAGTGAAAACAGCTAACGCTTCTTGCCAGCAGTCTTCTATAGCTAGGTTGTTAGGCAATGAAGGAAAGTGTCGTCTAGCCTCATCAATATGCTGTGAAGGGTTTAATGTTCCTAAGCTGAGTAACTCCAATAAACGATGCAGTGTCTCACCGTAGGCGGCAGTAAGTGTATCAACATCGCCAGATTCGTCTTTTGCGATGTATTCAGGTTGTTTCAATGATGATACCGCTGAAAAACTATAATCTGCCCCAGTGGTTTGATTTTCAGTTTTGTTTTCATTGCTAGCTAATGAATTGTCTGGTGAGGCTACATTTGCTTGGCTACTCTTTCCGCTTGTATTAGACCAGCCAAGCGAGCAATCAAATTCATTATCAACTTGCTGAGAAATTTGGCCATACCAACTGCTTTTCCAGTTGCCTCTGCGCGGTTCCACGCCACTAATATATAAATATTGTCGCGCTCTCGTTAGGGCGACATAGAGCAAGTTAACATCTTCAATGTCATCTTTTTGTTTGTCTAATTCAATAAACGTTTTGCTCACGCTGTCACGATGCATGCTCGAGATAAAGAAATAATCAGGGCGTTTTTTATTTGCAGGCCAGTTGATTAACGTATGGTGACGGCGATTGCGACCTTCTTGATTAGTGCTATCGGCAATAAAGACTACGGGTGACTCTAAGCCTTTGGCTGAGTGTATGGTGAGCAATCTAACTGCTTGTTCTTCATTACCAAGCGCCGATTCGTCAGGTGATTCATTACGTTTACTTAATAGCTCTAAACGGTAGATAAATTTTTGTAAGCTAGGATAGCGTCCACTATCAATCTCTAAAGCAAGTTCAATAAAGCGTGTTAGGTTTGCTTGTACCCTGGAGACATAGTGAGAGGGAAAGCTCGCCATATAGCGGGCGACAATATTGCCTTGATGGTAAATATGATCCAACAAGTCGTGAACGGGTAATACACCTATGAGCTGACGCCATTGTTTGAGCAAGGAATGCGCCCGTGTCAGTGCAGGGCTAAATGATGGTTTGCCAGAGCCTGATTCTAAGCGCGCATACCAAGATAAGGTCTTGTCATCATTAACGCAGGCTAATGCGCTAAGGTCTTCATCGCTACAAGAAAAAATAGGTGAGCGTAATACGATGGCTAGAGCCAAATTACTATGCGGTGTCAGCAGAGTATTACAAAGACTGAGCATATCCTGTATTTCCAGTGTCGAGAGCAGTGATTTGCGCTGAGTACCGATAAAAGGGATGCTGGCGGCGAGTAATGCGTTCTCATAGTCAGCAACATGGCGTCGTTTTTTGACTAAGATCATGATGTCGCCGTAATGAATGTTACGTGCTACGCTATTATCGAGAATAGTAGAACCCTTATCGATGAGTTGGGATATCTTGCCGGCGATGAGTTCGCCTTCTTGCTGATAACGGTGATCAATCTCAACTTCTCTTGGTGACTCAAGGGGGTTACGCAGAGTCATATCGACGTTAAGCTCACCGTCTTCTATTTTTTCAATGCTCTCGTTAGCGATTAAAGGGAGTAATTCTGTATGCCCCCATAGCTCCTGATGCACCGTATCGTGCTGTTGATAATCAATGAGTTTCTCTCCTAAGGGTGTATCTGAGAAAGTTTGATTAACTAGATTGATGATAGCGGGAGATGATCGGCGTGATCGATCTAAGCGTAGCGCATGATGTTTAGCAGGTTGTTGTTTAAGCCACGCTTGAGATGCGATAAACAGATCAGGAGCGGCACGGCGGAAACGATAGATCGACTGCTTACCATCACCAACGATAAAAACACTGCGTAATCTTTCTTGCTGGCCATTACTTTCTTCTAACCCAGTGATCTCTTCTAATAAAGGATAGAGCATATGCCATTGAGTAGGGTTGGTATCTTGAAACTCATCAATCAGAATATGATCAATGCGTTGATCGAGTTTGTACTGCACCCAGTGAGACTGTTCACTGTCTGACAACAGCTGATAGACTTTCCATTCTAGGTCAGAAAAATCCAGCGCATTTTGTTCTTGTTTAATAGATTGAAAAATTGATAGCAAAGCATTGCCAACTGTGCACCAGGCATGACTCAAGGCAGCGGTTTTTTCTCGGTACTGTATATCGAGTAATTCTTCGATGTGTTCTGACAGAGAAATATGCAGCGCTAAAAACTTCTCTTCGCCGTCAAGGCCCATGCTCTTTATTTGAGCTTTGCTTGTACTGCGTTTACGCAAAGAACCACTAGCGGTAAAAAATATTGCATGTAATGCTTTGAGTTTGTCGATATCAAACTTAGTGTGTTCCAGCAAGGCATTGAGCTTGTGTGCAAATTCAGTATTAGTTTTTGTTTTATGTGTATCTAGCAGTTGCGAAAACAGTTGGTATTGATCACGAGCGGTGCTCGATAGCGAAGACGCTACAAGTGGTTCTTTTTTTAGTTTTAATGTTTTACGCGTTTCTTGATGAGCAAAGGCAACAGGGTTAGCTTGACCTTCAGTAAAGGCCCACCAATCACTGCGATGTTCAAGAAAATCATTGAGTAATAGTTCTTCAACAGTGCTTGGGTTACTACATTCCTTGAACAACTGATCGAGCGATGTATTGATATCGCTAGTGCTAGAGTCTTTTTTGGTCGCTGTGTCGAGTAAGCATTGCCAAGATTGATGTTTTAATAAGGTGCTTGATTCAAGCAATTCGAAGCCAGGGCTAATATTCGCTTCTAATGGAAAACGCTGTAGCAAGTCATGACAAAAAGCGTGGAAAGTTGTAATTTTTACCGCTCGTGGATTGAGCAGTAATGTTTCATAGAGTGAACGTGCTTGCGCGCAATAAGCCGAGTCTAAACCGAGGTTGTTTAATTTTAGCTGTAGATCATCATCTTCAATGCTTGCCAATTCATAAAGGCGCTCGTTGAGACGCTCGAGCATTTCGCCAGCGGCTTTACGTGTAAAGGTTATCGCGACAATACTATTAGGTGACGTGTTTTGCAGTAGTAAGCGAATGATTCTGCTGACTAGTAAATAAGTTTTTCCACTGCCTGCCGATGCAGAAACAGTAATATTAGTATTAGGGTTGAGTGCTTCCATAATGATTATTGTGCTGGCCCTACCATAGGGGCAGGCTCCGTTTGCCAGCTTTGCTTGCGACAGATACCGTGGAATTCACAATATTGACACACGTTCTCATCACCCCATGCAGGTAATGCTTTACCGTCTTGTAGCTGTTTATGCAAAGTATCAAGACGTTCACGGTTTTCAATGGCGATAGTGTTTAAGTCATTATCTTCGATAACAGTTTCGCTAACGCGATCAGCCAATTCGACATAGGCGCATTGTGTAGTGGGGCGCTGCCAAAGTAGTGCATAGAAGGGAAGCTGTATTGATTCGCCCATCATAACGTCGTCATAGCTTGCGCTGAAGCCAGTTTTATAATCAATGATAGTGTCGCCACTATTATTATCAGCATTGTTTGAATCAACACGGTCAATACGACCTTTAATGCCGTATTGCTTATCGTTAGGTTCTATTTCGATGTAGTGCTCAACACCGTAGACGCTCCAATTAGCGGCGTG